>JBAUHP010000367.1:0-6349 GCA_049680345.1 Albidovulum sp.
GAAAGCCTTCAGCCTCATTCAAAACCAGTCGCACGATGATCATGCCCAAAAACGGGCCGCAAAGTATGGCGGCCATAAAGCCCCAGCCTTGCGCAGAGGCAAAGTAAAGCACCAACATGGTGATCCAAAGGGCAATATAGTTTTTCGGCCCGCGCGCTTGGCGACGGTATTCAAACGTTTCGGTCGGCATAATAAAATCTACCAAATGGCGCTTTTTTCAATGCAACCAGTTAACACCACTTTGTTGATGATTGGTTTCACAAACCGCAAAGCACCCGCCGCCGCATCGTCCAAGGAAACGATGGTGGGTTCCGGGCGGGGATTGTTTGTGTGGGAACAGCATAAAATGGCTGTCGGCGGGGGCGCTGCTTCAGATTATCCCAACAGACGCCGAATCATCTCGGTCGTGTTGCGACTAAGGGCCGGGGCCGCCAAGATACGTGCCATTGCGGCGCGGGCCTTGGATTGCCGGGCGGGATCATACCGCGCCCATGTCTCAAACGCCGTGGACATGCGCGCGGCAGTTTGCGGGTTCAGCGGATCAAGCCGGATGAGCCAATCGGCGTAAAAATCATAAGCGGCACCCGAGCCATGATGAAAGCCCGCGTGATTACCGGCCAGCGCCCCAAGCAGGGCGCGAAAGCGGTTGGGGTTTTCCCAATCAAAATCGGCGTGGTGCGACAGGCTTTCGGCGGTGCGGGCGGCATCTACCGGTTCGGCATGCGAGGCTTGCAAGGCAAACCATTTGTCGATGACCAGACGATTGCTGCAAAAACGGTCGTAAAAGGCGGCCAGTTCAGCAGCTCCACGCCCCGCAGTGATCAAACAGCCAAGCGCGCCCAGCATTTCGGTCATGTTATTGGCCGATGCGAAAAGCGCCGCAGCACGGTCGCCATTGTCGAGGCGGTTCAGCAAGCCAAGACAGGCAAGACGCAAAGCGCGCCGCCCGCCAGAGGCCGCGTCGGCGGAAAAGGCTCCGGTACCCTGCAGGGCTGCAAAACTTGCATCCAGCGTCTTTTCAAGCCGCGTGGCCATGGCAAGGTTAAGCCGCTTGGTCTGGGCATAGATCACGTCAGGATCGGGCACATGGCCGTTAGAATGCAGGGTTTGGGCCATGTCATCTTGGGTCGGCAGGCGCAAGCAAAGGGCGCGGAAGGCCGGATCAAGGCTATCGTCGCGCAACATGCTGTCCAAGGCAGAAAGGAAGCCATCAGACGGGTCTGTGCCATCCAAGATCATCGCTTGCAAAACCTCAGTGGCCAATGCGCGGCCGGCCTCCCATTTGTTGAACGGGTCGGTGTCATGGGCGAGCAAGAAGGCGCGTTCGTCTGCCGTGACCTTGCGGTCAAGCACGACGGGGGCAGAAAAGCCGCGCAAGATTGATGGGATAGGGCGGGCGGCGAGGCCGGTAAAGGTAAAGCTTTGCCGCGCTTCGGTCATCTCCAGCACTGTGGTGGGCAATACTTCATCGCCGTTGGGGTTGAGAAGGCCAAGGGCTATGGGGATAACGCGCGGCGGCTTTTGGCTTTGCCCCGGCGTGGGCGGGGTTTCTTGGGTGAAGATCAAGGTATAGCTGCCGTCATGCCACAGCTCTTCCACGCCAAGGCACGGGGTGCCGGCATCGCTGTACCAGCGCTCGAACTGAGTCAGATCGCGGCCCGTGGCATCTTCAAACACCCGCAGCCAGTCTTCTATTGTCGCCGCATCACCGTCGTGACGGGCAAAGTAAAGATCGAGGGCGGCTTTGTAGCCGTCATCCCCGACAAGGCTTTTGAGCATGCCGATAACTTCCGCACCTTTTTCATAGATCGTGGCGGTGTAGAAATTGTTGATCTCGACATAGCTTTCGGGTCGTACCGCATGGGCCAGCGGCCCCATATCTTCGCGAAACTGCCGGGCGCGCAGGGTCAGTACATCGTCGATGCGCTTGACCGGGGCTGATCGCATGTCTGCGGTGAATTGCTGATCGCGAAACACCGTCAGGCCCTCCTTCAGGCAAAGCTGAAACCAGTCGCGGCAGGTGATGCGGTTGCCGGTCCAGTTGTGGAAATATTCATGCGCGATGACACCTTCGATACGCTCATAATCCAGATCGGTCGCGGTTTCAGGGCTGGCCAGAACCAGTTTGGAGTTGAAGATGTTCAAGCCCTTGTTTTCCATTGCGCCCATATTGAAGTCATCGACGGCGACAATGTTGAAAACGTCCAGGTCGTATTCGCGCCCGTAAACCTCTTCATCCCATTTCATCGAACGGATCAAGGCACCCATCGCGTAATCGCAGCGGTCAAGATCTCCGTCGCGTACCCAGATGTTAAGACCAACCACGCGGCCGGATTCGGTGGTGAAGTGATCGGCAAGGTTTACCAGATCACCCGCCACCAATGCGAAAAGATAGGCGGGTTTAGGCCATGGGTCTGTCCATTCGGCCCAGCCCTGGCCGCGCGCGGTTGGATTGCCGTTCGACAACAGCACCGGCATGTCACTCTCTATACGGACCTTGAAAGGCGCCATTACATCGGGACGATCAGGGTAGAAAGTGATCTTGCGAAAGCCTTCGGCCTCGCATTGCGTGCAAAACATGCCGCCCGACATGTAAAGCCCGTCAAGCGAGGTGTTGCTGGCGGGGGCAACCTCTACCACTGCCTCCCACAAGAAGGGGCCGTGTGGCAGGTCGGCTGCGGCGACCGTCAGGCCGTTTGCATCTTGGGTGACGCGTGCAGGTGTGCCGTCGATTTGGGCACTGATCAGTTTTAGGGCCTCGCCGTCAAGCCGCAGATCATGGCGGCCGGGGCGGGCGGGATTGGGGGCGAAATGGATGCGCGCGGAGACCCGCGTGGCGGTTGGATGCAGCACAAAACCCAGATCAACGGAGGTGAGGGTGAAAGGGTAGGGTTTGTAATCTGCAAGCAATGTGGGCTGCGCATCGGCCATGGCGGTCATCCTTTGATCCTTTGCCCGAGTTAGTCCGGTTCGGCGCAAAAAGGGAAGGGGGCGGGCTGTTTTTTGGGCATGCGGCCCCCATTAAACTTCGATGTGCGTTGGCTTTTGGGGGGCTGCCGTCTTGCTTGTGCCGCCATCCGCGCCATATTGTGTGCGGCAGCATACCGCAATTACCGGAGGCCGAAGTGACAGCACGGATTGAGATTGAAGGGCTAAAGATAGATGCCCAGCTTGCGACATTCATTGACGCGCGCGCCTTGCCCGGCACCGGTGTTTCGCCCAAGTCGTTTTGGGCGGGCTTCGCGGCAATGCTGTCGGATCTTGCCCCGAAGAACCGTGCACTCTTGGCCAAACGCGACGATATTCAGGCCCGGATTGATCAATGGCACCGCGACCACCGCGATGCGCCGCATGACCATTACGCCTATCGCGGGTTTTTGGAAAAGATCGGGTATCTGTTGCCCGAGGGGGCAGAGTTCCAGATTGATACTGCCAATGTTGACCCGGAGATCGCCAGTATTCCCGGCCCGCAGCTTGTGGTGCCGATAACCAATGCGCGCTATGCGTTGAATGCTGCCAATGCCCGCTGGGGCAGCTTGTATGATTGCCTTTACGGCACCGACGCAATGGGCAGCCTGCCGCCCGCTGGCGGCTATGAACGCGGCCGGGGCGCGCGGGTTGTAACGCGGGTGCGGGTGTTCCTGGACGAGGCCTTTCCGATTGCGGGCGCCAGCCACGGCGATGTGCGGCGCTACCATGTCAAGGATGGCCAGTTGCTGATCGACGATCTGCCTCTGGTCGATCCGGCGAAATTCGTGGGTTACCGGGGCAATCCGCGCGCGCCGGATGTGGTCTTGTTGCGCAACAATGGCTTGCATGTCGAACTGGTCTTTGACCGCGCGCATTTCATCGGTAGCCGCGATCAGGCCTGTCTGGCCGATGTGGTAATAGAATCTGCGATGTCGGCGATCATGGATTGCGAAGATTCCGTCGCTTGCGTGGATGCCGAAGACAAGGTGCAGGCCTATGCCAACTGGCTTGGCCTGATGAAGGGCGATCTGACCGAGGCGGTGGAAAAAGGCGGTAACAGCTTTACCCGCCGTCTGAACCCTGATCGCGACTATCTTGCCCCTGATGGCACGGCGCTGTCGGTCAAGGGCCGCGCCTTGCTGTGGATCCGCAATGTGGGCCATCTGATGAGTAATCCGGCGATCTTGTTGCCCGATGGGACCGAAGTGCCCGAGGGGATTATGGACGCGATGATCACCACAATGATCGCCATGCATGATCTGCAAAAAGCCGACGGGCTGCGCAATTCGCATATGGGGTCAGTCTATATTGTCAAACCCAAGATGCACGGGCCCGAAGAAGTTGCCTTCGCGGATGAGGTTTTAGCGCGGGTCGAAGATGTGCTGGGCTTGCCGCGTCATACGGTCAAGATCGGCATCATGGACGAAGAACGCCGCACCTCGGTCAACCTCAAGGAATGTATTCGCGCAGCACGCCATCGGGTTGCCTTCATCAACACCGGGTTTTTGGACCGCACGGGGGATGAAATTCACACCTCGATGGAGGCGGGCCCCTTCAGCCGCAAGGATTTCATCAAGCGCAAGGGCTGGATCACCGCATATGAGAACCAGAATGTCGATATCGGTCTGGAATGCGGGCTGTCGGGGCGCGCGCAGATTGGCAAGGGCATGTGGGCGATGCCCGATCTGATGGCCGCGATGCTGGAACAAAAGATAGAACATCCAAAGGCTGGGGCCAATTGTGCATGGGTGCCGTCCCCCACGGCTGCAACCTTGCATGCGCTGCATTATCACAAGGTTGATGTGATGGCCGTACAGCGGCGGCTGGCGGCGGGTGGGCGGCGCGCCTATGTCGACGCACTTTTAGATATTCCGCTGGCGACCTATCAAAAATGGTCAGATGCGCAGATCGCGCGCGAGGTTGAAAACAATGCGCAAGGCATCTTGGGCTATGTGGTGCGCTGGGTTGATCAGGGTGTGGGCTGCTCAAAAGTACCTGACATCAATGATGTGGGTTTGATGGAAGATCGCGCGACTTGCCGCATATCGGCCCAGCATATCGCCAACTGGCTGCATCACGGGGTTGTCGATGCCCAAAATGTCATGGCCGCCTTGCGCAAGATGGCCGCCGTGGTCGATCACCAAAACGCAAGCGACCCGACTTATCGCCCGATGGCACCGGAATTTGACGGGCTGGCCTTTGGCGCGGCCTGTGATCTGGTGTTTAAAGGCTGCAGCCAGCCCTCGGGCTATACCGAGCCTGTGTTGCATGCGGCCCGCCTGATCGCGAAAGCCGGTCATCACTGATTTGCAACGGTTTTAACCCATCTGTGCCACGTTTGGCTGATAATGCATGGGTTGAGTGCATTGAAAGAGGGTGAAATGTGCGCCAGCTGCCTTTCACCCTTTGCAGGCCAAGGCTATGGTGCAGATCGGGAAGGTGGATTATGCGTGCAAAACGGCCGGTTGTCGGCATTATCGGCAACATGAATATCCTTGATAATGATTACCCGGTGCATGCCGGAGGCACGACCAATTCGGCGGCGGTGGCTGAAGTGGCGGGCTGTATGCCGCTGCTTATCCCGACCGATCCGCGTTTCGTGAGTGTGGATGAGCTGATGGAAACCTGTGACGGCTTTTTGCTGACCGGCGGGCGCCCGAATATTCACCCAGAAGAATACGGAGAGCCCGTGACCGCCGCACATGGTGCCTTTGACCGCGCCCGCGATGCGATCACCTTGCCCTTGGTACGCGAATGCGTGGCGGTGGGCCTGCCGATCTTGGGCATTTGCCGCGGTTTTCAGGAAATGAACGTGGCGCTGGGCGGCACGCTTTACCCCGAAATCCGCGAATTGCCGGGTCGGATGAACCACCGCATGCCGCCCGATGGCACGATCGAGGAAAAATTCGCATTGCGCCACAAGGTGCGCTTTGGCGACGGCGGCCCCTTCCACCGGCTTTTCGGCGCGGGCGAGGTGATGACCAACAGCTTGCACGGACAAGGCATCAAGACTGCAGGCCAAGGTGTCGTGATTGACGGCTGGGCCGAAGATGACACCGCCGAGGCGCTATATGTCGAAGGCGCGCGGGGCTTTACCCTCTCAGTGCAATGGCACCCGGAATGGAATGCCGGAACCGATCCGGTTTCGCGGCCCTTGTTCGAGGCGTTCGGTGATGCCGTGCGGGCCTGGGCCGATGATACCTTGGTGCGCGGTCGCCTGAGATCGGCATAAGAGGTTTTCTGGCGGTTTCGGTCTAAACGGCCAAGAGCGCGGCATAGGGTAGGTAATATATGATGCGAAATGCAGTGATCTGCGCGGCTGTGGTGATGGCCGGGGCCTTGATGGTTGTCACGGGTCTGGGGCAATTTGAGGCTGGTG
>JBAUHP010000368.1:0-6552 GCA_049680345.1 Albidovulum sp.
TCGCCAACAAAGATGCATTTATAATCCGCGCCATAGGTGCGCAAAATATCCCAAGTGGGTATCTGCTGATCCCACCGGCGACGGTTGTCGCGCCACAGGCCCTCGTAAAGGCAATTGTGGAAGTAGAAATATTCCATATGTTTGAATTCTGCGCGGGCCGCCGAAAACAGCTCTTCCACCACGCGTATATGCGGATCCATTGAGCCGCCGACATCCAAAAACAACAGCACTTTGACCGCATTGCGCCGCTCGGGCCGGGTCTTCACATCAAGATAGCCATGTTCGGCCGTTGCACGGATCGTGCCGTCCAGATCAAGCTCTTCATCGGCGCCTTCGCGGGCCCAACGGCGCAACCGCTTGAGCGCCACTTTGATATTGCGGGTGCCAAGTTCGACACTGTCATCAAGATTACGAAACTCGCGCTTGTCCCAGACCTTGACCGCGCGCTGATGGCGCGAGTGGTCTTGGCCAATGCGCACCCCTTCGGGGTTATACCCATAAGCCCCAAAGGGCGAGGTGCCCGCCGTGCCGACCCATTTCGACCCACCCTGATGGCGGCCCTTTTGTTCCTCAAGGCGTTTCTTGAGCGTTTCCATAAGCTTGTCAAAGCCGCCCGCCGCCTCAATCTGGGCCTTCTCTTCGGCGGTCAGGGTTTTTTCGGCCAGTTTTTCAAGCCATTCGCGTGGCAGGTCGATGGCATTCAGAACCTGCTCGGTCGAGACGGTTTCAAGGCCTTTGAAGCTTTCCGCAAAGGCGCGGTCAAAGCGGTCAAGGTGGCGTTCGTCTTTGACCATGGAGGTGCGGGCAAGGTAGTAGAAACCTTCGACATCATAGGTGACAAGGTTTGCTGTCATGCCCTCAAGAAACGCCAGGTATTCTCGCAAGGAAACCGGGATGCCCGCCGTGCGAAGGGTCTGAAAGAACGCCCCGAACATGGGTCAGACGAGTTTTTCGATAAGGATGGTCAGAAAAGTCCCCAAAAGGGTGAAGGCAATCGCATGGGTTGCGGTGTAATGGGCAATGTCGAATCCGCTGCCCTGACGGCGGCGGGCGCGTATTGCTCCGAAGATGGCACCAAATAAAAACCCGGCTATGACGATCATGGCTTTGTCTTTTCTGCTTGCTCGGCAAGGTCAGTTATTGTGGCCAGACGCTGCCGAACTTCGGCGTCCGAAGTCATGCCATAACGCGCCCACCGCAAACTGTCGAGCCGCAAGCGGGATGCAGCCTGCGGTTGGCCGCTATGATCTAACGCGGCCGCCTTCAGCATCATCAACCCGGCCATAAGCGATGCGTTTTGCCCCGCCGTTGCCGCAGGTAGTGCCCCGTCAGCCAGCCCGATGACATCGCCCCAAGCCCCTTGCGTCAAAGCATAGGCGGCCAATTGCATATCGGCGTGCGCTGCGTGAAGTGGCAAGCCGTTACGCCGGAAGATCACGGCTGCGGTCTTGAAGGCTGCAAGGGCTTGCTGGCGCTTGTCGTGGCCGGAAAGCCGCCCGAGCGTAAGCCATGCATAGCCGGTACGAGCATCTTGCCAGCCCGCTTCTTCAGCAATCGACAATGCCCTTTGCGCGGCCCCAACCCGCCCGGTTGCGGATGCACGCGGCCCAAGGGCGCGGGCAATCGCATCGCCGTAGGCGCGCGGGGTAGGGGCGGCAAAATAGCCCGGACGCTGGCCTGCCGGATTTAGGCGGGCAAGTATGCCGGGAAGGGCCGCCTCAACCGCCGAACGGCTCATCCCCGGGCGCAGTTCCGGCGCATAAGTGGCGCGCAGCACCAGCATGTCGAACCCGGTCAAGGTCGAGTGGATGTTGTCATCATTGAAGATCGTATCTGGCAGCCGGTAAAGATCGTTAAGCGGTCCAAGAGCTTGGGCAAGTTCCTCGTGCAAGCAATCGCGCACCTCTTGCGGGGCCACATCAGAGGGGATGAAAATGGCGACGCGCTGGCGTTCCAGGTAATTGCGCCAATCAAGGTTCTTGCGCGGCGTGCGGCGGTACTGTGCCCAAGAGCTGACCCTTGGCGCCACAAAACAAGCCGCGTCCGGCACACGGGCCTGAAGTTGGCGGCGCGGCAAGAATTCAATCGTAATTGCGGCGCTGTCGTCGGTCGTTCGTGTGAGTGCAAGCCCCGCTTCGCGGTTCAGGCGGGTGATCAGCGATGTCAGATCACGGCTGGCCGTCGCAGGTGCATTGCCGGTTATGCGCACGGTCATAGGGCCGGTGAAGCGCGCAAACCCGTCAATCGCATCGCCATTCTCAAGCCGGAACGACAGGTCGATGAAGTCTCGGGCGATTTCGCTGTTCGCGCGGCTGGCGGGGGCCGCTTGACCGGGTCCGAAAAGCCGCATCGCAGGCAAGGTCTGACGCGCTGCCGCAATACGGGGCGTTCCCTCCTTCACAGGTATATCGGCACCACATGCGCATAAGAGCAGCGTCATGCATGCCAAAAGGCGCGCGCGCGGGGTCAAGGCCGGGTATACTTGATAAACGGGGTCTTTACCCCGATCCGATCATAAAGCTTTCGCGCGGTCGCGTTGAATTCTTGCGTCATCCAATAAACCGAAGTGGCGCCTTTTGCGTCTGCGGCGGCATAGACCGCTTCAATCAATCGCCGTCCAATTCCGGTTCCGCGCACGTCCGGATCTGCGTAAAGATCTTGCAAATAGCAGGTGTCAGCAGTGGCCCAGCAGGTCCGGTGAAAAATAAAATGCGCCAGCCCAACGGGGCGGCCATTCAAGGTTGCCAGAAAACCGCTGAACTCTCCTTCGCGGCCGCAAGTCAGGCGTTCAAATGTGCTGGCATAGACCGCCTCGGCAAGCTTGGTCTCATAAAATGCAAGATATCCGGACCAAAGCCTGCGCCACTCCATTTCATCGGAAGCAATCAGCGGGCGGATTGATACTTCTGCAGGCATGAGTGGGCTCCGATTTTGGTTTTCCAGAGGCTAGACTGACTTCGCGCGTCAGGCCAGCCTTTCCGCCGCAGTCAACTTTTAATGCGGCCTAACGGGATGCGCGCGACATGAATGCCAGACGCTCGAACAAGGCAACGTCTTGCTCGTTTTTCAAAAGCGCGCCGTGAAGCCTTGGCAGAAGGGATTTGGCATCGCGTTTCAGGTCTTGTGCAGATAAATCTTCGGCCAAAAGCAGCTTCAACCAATCCAACACTTCCGAGGTCGAGGGCTTTTTCTTCAGCCCGGGCGTTTCGCGCAGCTCATAAAACTGGGTCAAGGCTTCGGTCAGCAGACCCTCCTTAATGTCGGGAAAGTGAACGTCGATGATCTGGCGTAAAGTGCTTGCGTCAGGAAAGCGGATGTAGTGGAAGAAACACCGGCGCAAGAAGGCGTCCGGCAGGTCTTTTTCATTGTTCGAGGTGATAATGATCACGGGCCGATGGCGCGCTTTTACCGTCTCGCCGGTTTCGTAGACGTGAAATTCCATCCGGTCGAGTTCTTGCAAAAGATCATTCGGAAATTCGATATCCGCCTTGTCGATCTCATCAATCAGCAAGACCACTTTGCGCTCTGCCTCAAAGGCCTGCCAAAGCTTGCCTTTGCGGATGTAGTTTTTCACCTCGTGTACGCGCGCATCCCCAAGTTGGCTGTCGCGCAACCGGCTGACGGCGTCATATTCGTAAAGCCCTTGCTGGGCTTTGGTGGTGGACTTGATGTTCCACTCAATCATTGGGAGAGAGAGACTCAGTGCCACTTGCCGCGCAAGTTCGGTCTTTCCGGTTCCAGGCTCACCTTTCACCAATAATGGTCGTTCCAATGTTACTGATGCATTGACGGCGACAGTCAGATCGTCAGTTGCCACATAATTGCGGGTTCCGGTAAATTTCATAGCTTTTCCGTGTATATGTCCGAAAAATTCAATTGCTCTACTATCGCCCAAATCAAATTGCCGCAAGGCGGGCTCGCACCTAGTGACAACGCCCAAAGCTTACGATATGGGAGCGCCCGAGGAGGCTTGGATGACTGATAGCTATTTTGTAAACGGGTCCGGGTCGCAGGAGGAAGTCAAGATGAAGTCAGAGGTCTTTCTTCCGGACGATTATCGTCCGGCTGAAGATGAACCCTTCATGAATGATCGGCAGGTGGAGTACTTTCGCCGCAAGCTGACCGCTTGGAAAGACGAACTTCTTGAGCAATCAGCTGAAACGCTGGAAGGTCTGCAAGGCAGCGCGCGCGCGGTACCCGACATTGCCGACCGCGCCAGCGAAGAAACAGATCGGGCGCTGGAACTCAGAACCCGCGATCGTCAGCGTAAACTGGTCAGCAAAATCGATGGCGCCCTGAGGCGCCTTGAGAGTGGCGAATTCGGTTATTGCGAAATGACCGGAGAGCCGATTTCGCTGAAGCGCCTTGATGCGCGACCGATCGCGACAATGACGCTTGAAGCCCAAGAAAAGCATGAGCGCCGCGAAAAAGTCCACCGCGACGACTGACCCCATGGTCATCCACGGCTGAGTGAACGACAATCTCAACACCGGGGCCCCAAGGGTTCCGGTGTATTGTTATGGGGGCACGCATGCTGACGGGACAAAATGTTACAATTCTGGGCGCGGGCATCGGCGGGTTGGCTGCAGCAAGGGCGCTGGCGCTGAAAGGCGCATCGGTCCGGGTTGTCGAACAGGCGGCCGAGATATCCGAGGTGGGGGCGGGGATACAGATCTCGCCCAATGGCATGGCTGTGCTGCGCGGTCTTGGTATTGACGTCAGCGCCGTTGTGCAGCCCGCCGAAACCGTCGAATTAATTGATGGCGAAACCGGTGCGGCGGTGACCCGCATTGATCTTTTGGCGCAAGCACCACGCGGGTCTTTTGGCTTTTTGCACCGCGCTGATCTGATCGGTTGCCTTGAAACTGCTGCCCGCGCCGCCGGGGCGACGATTGTTTTGGGTCGTAAAATCGCTGAGGTGCAGCTTGGCGATCACCCGCCCCGCCTGATCACTGATACTGGTGAGGTCGAAGACGCGGCCCTTCTCATCGGTGCAGACGGCTTGCATTCCAAGCTGCGTTCGGCCCTGAACGGCTCAGACCAGCCATTTTTCACCAATCAGGTTGCATGGCGCGCGACGATCCCCGCCACGGCAGATCTGCCACCCGCAGCAAGGGTGTTTTTGGGGCCGGGACGCCATCTAGTAACCTATCCGTTGCGCGGTGGCTTATTGCAAAACATCGTGGCGGTAGAGGAACGCAAACGCTGGGCCGAGGAAAGCTGGTCTTTGACCGATGATCCCTTGGCGCTGCGAATCGCGTTTGAGGATTTCTTGCCCGAGGTTCGCGGTTGGCTTGACCAGATAGAGCGGCCCAATCTTTGGGGGCTCTTTCGCCATCCGGTCGCGCGCCAATGGTATGGGCAGGGGGCCGTGATCCTTGGCGATGCGGCCCATCCGACGCTGCCCTTCTTGGCGCAAGGGGCGAATATGGCGCTGGAGGATGCCTGGGTTCTGGCCTCGGCGCTGGCCGCTTCGGAACCCGACAGCGCCTTTGCCGCCTATCAGCAGGCCCGCAAGGCCCGCGTCACCCGGATCGTCGAGGCGGCGAATACCAATGCCAGGAATTATCACCTGTCGGGCATCAGGCGCGACATCGCCCATGCCGGGCTGAAACTGATGAGCAGGGTCGCGCCGGACCGGGTTCTGGGGCGCTATGACTGGATCTACGGGCATGACGTGACCGCCGAAAACTGACCCCGGCGGCAAGGTTCACCTTTCGCGCCAGCGATCCTGCATCTGCAGTTTCCAGTAAGTCATCTGTGCGACGGCCAGACCGGCCATTCCCCCGGCCCAGTCCAGCCCGAAGGGGGCGAACATCCGGATCCGGTCACTCTCGCCAAGGATCGCCTCGGCCAACACCTTGCCCGCGATGGCGGTCGTGTTCAGCCCGTGACCGCCAAAGGCGGTGATATGCCAGACGCCCGGTGCCATCTCGCCCAGCTGCGGCATCAGGTGGCGGGCATAGCCCATGAGACCGGACCAGGCGAGGTCGATCTTCAGATCTGCGAGTTGCGGGAAGGCCCCCACCATCTCGCGACGAAGCTGGCGGACAATCCCATCCGGATCGGCGGCCCGCGTGGTGATCCGCCCGCCCCAAAGCAGCCGCCTGCCGCCATCGACCAGCCGGTAATAGTCGCCCGCGCGGCGGTCGTCATACATCGCGGCAGGGGTGCGGATGGCGCTGGCCAGAAGGTCGGGTGCAGCCTCGCTCATGGTCAGGTAGGTGGCAATCGGCAGGATCGCGCGTTTCAGCCGGGGAACCAGCGGCCCGGTATAACCGCCGGTGGCAAAGATCACGGTTGGTGCCTCGGCCGTTCCTGCACCCGCATACACGCGCTTCACAGGCCCCGACAGGCTGTGCCCCGTCGCGGCTGCGGCCTCGAATATCCGTCCGCCAAGCCGCTCGACCTCGGTGGCGATGCCGCGAAGCGTGTTCAGCGGGTGGATATGGAACGATTGCGGATCGTAGAGCGCGTGGAAATACCGCCGGCTTTCCAGATGTTCCGACACGGCGGCGCGGTTCAGATAGCGCATTTCATAGCCGAACTCGC
>JBAUHP010000369.1:0-9644 GCA_049680345.1 Albidovulum sp.
ACGCGCGCCGAGCTTTTCCAGTCCACCCAATGTTCAAGCGCGCGAATGGCGTTCTTGCGAAAATCACTGGTAATGGGGCCCGGTTCGATCAAGATGATGCGAATAGGCGTGTCGGCCATTTCCATCCGCAGCACATCGGTCAAACCTTCCATGGCAAATTTCGTCGCCACATAGGCCCCGCGCCAACGCTTGCCGACAAAGCCAAGCACAGACGAACAATTGACAATCCGCCCATAACCTTGATTGCGCATCACCGGAATGACCTGCCGGGTCAGTTCATGATAGCCAAACAGATTGACCTCGAAATTCGCCCGCAGGGCCGCGGTTGGCACATCTTCGACCGCGCCCGGGCATGCATAGCCGCCATTGTTGAAAACCGCATCCAACGTGCCGCCGGTGCGCGCCAAAATCTCTGAGACTGCCGCCGTGATGCTGGCCTCATCGGTGTAATCAAGGCGCAGGCTTTCCAGCCCCTCACCGCGCAACCTTTCGCAATCGGTCTCTGCCCGGCAGGTCGCAAAAACCCGCCAGCCTGCACGCGTCAAACCATGCGCCGCATCATAGCCGATGCCCGTGGAACAGCCGGTGATCAGAATGCTCTTATCGCTCATGCCCTGCCCCTCAAGCTGCCTGTCTGGCTTTGCCTCGGCCTAGTCAATTTCGGGGCCACTGGCAACCACATCTGCAGCCCCAAAACCCGCTCAGGGGGCGAGGCAAACGTCCGGCTCATGACTTGTGACCAGATAGGCCGAGGGCGTCCCCCCACCGCAACGCCCAAGCAAACGCAGCGGGTCCGGATTATGCGGCGGTATACCGCGAAAGGCTTCTGACAACATCAATGGCCCCAAGGTAACGCCGTCTTGCGTCGACGATACCAGCATGATGGCCCGCACAGCCGCAGTTTCCGCCAATACCGGCAGACCTTGAGGTAAAATTTCAGGAAAATAGGGCAGCTTGCCGCTGACCGCAGGGCCAAGCTGCGGTTTGGTCCCATCAAGCGCGGCATCAGGCCCTACCTCAAGGCCCTGCCCGGACCCTGTTGCCACGATAAGCCGGTCCATACCCGGCGGCGCCTCAAACCCCACCGGGATCATCAGCAAAACCGTGCATACCACCGCGAACCAAAACCAAACCGAGCGTAACATGCCCCACCCCATACACACCATCAGAAGGCTAACCCATGCCCCGCAGGCCTGCGCAAGTAAAATCATACCAAGGGCCGCAATAACTTTCCGACTGGACCCGGCGGCTCTGGCGAATTAGATCACAAGGCATGAGCGATGAGATTGACGACACCACACCCCTGACCGGTACCTCCTCTGAACCGCTGTCGCGCGCTATCGGCGAGCGGTACCTGACCTATGCCCTGTCCACGATCATGCACCGCGCCCTGCCCGATGCCCGCGACGGGTTGAAGCCTGTCCACCGGCGCATCCTTTATGCAATGCGCGAACTCAAACTCTCGCCCACCGGCGGCTTTCGCAAATCTGCCAAGATCTCGGGCGATGTGATGGGCAATTATCATCCGCATGGCGACATGGCGATTTACGATGCCATGGCCCGCCTCGCCCAGCCCTTTGCCATGCGCTATCCGCTGGTTGACGGGCAAGGCAACTTTGGCAATATCGACGGCGACAACCCCGCCGCCGCACGTTACACCGAGGCCCGTCTGACCGCCGCATCCGAGGCGCTGATGGAAGGGCTGGCCGAAAATGCTGTTGATTTTCGCCCGAACTACGATGGCACGCTTGAAGAACCTGTGGTTCTGCCCGCAGCCTTCCCGAACCTTCTGGCGAATGGGTCTTCGGGCATTGCCGTTGGTATGGCCACCAATATCCCCCCCCATAACCTGCATGAGCTGATCGACGCCTGCCTGCATCTGATCAAGTCGCCAGATGCGCGCGACGAAACACTTGTGGGCTTCGTCCCCGGTCCCGACTTTCCGACCGGCGGCACCATAGTTGAGCCGCGCGAGACGATCCTTGAAACCTACCGCACCGGGCGCGGCGCCTTTCGTCTGCGCGCCAAATGGCATGTAGAGGATCTAGGCCGCGGCACATGGAACATCATTGTCACCGAAATTCCCTATCAGGTGCAAAAATCCAAGCTGATCGAACGGCTGGCCGAGGTGATCCAGCTTAAGAAAGTCCCCGCCCTTGCCGACGTGCGCGACGAAAGCGCCGATGACATCCGGATCGTGCTGGAACCGCGTTCCAAAAACGTCGATCCCGACATGCTGATGGGGATGCTTTACCGCAATTCCGAACTGGAAACCCGGTTTTCGCTGAACATGAACGTGCTGATCGACGGGCGCACGCCCAAGGTTTGTTCGCTTAAAGAGGTTCTGCGCGCGTTCCTTGACCACCGCCGCGAGGTTTTGCAGCGCCGCAGCCAGCACCGCATGGAAAAGATCGATGCGCGGTTAGAGATCCTTGAAGGCTTCATCATCGCCTTCCTGAACCTTGACCGGGTCATCGACATCATCCGCTATGACGCCGAACCCAAAGCCGCCCTTGTGGCCGAAAACTGGGGCATTGCGCATGTTCGCGCCACCTCGGAAAAAGACTACAAACCACCACTTCCAGGCGAAGGTGAACTAAGCGAGACGCAAGCCGAAGCCATCCTCAACATGCGCCTGCGGTCCTTGCGCAAGCTTGAAGAGATGGAGCTGAAGCGCGAACGTGACGCCTTGATGCTTGAACGCGCCGAGCTTGACGATCTTCTGGCCAGCGAAGCGCTGCAATGGTCGCGTATCGCCAAGGACCTTAAAGAGGTGCAAAAAACCTTCGGCAATTCCGCCCCCGGTGGTGCGCGCCGCACCCAATTTGCCGAAGCCGGTGTGGTCGAAGATGTGCCCATCGAGGCGATGATCGACCGCGAGCCGATCACCATCATCTGCTCCAAAATGGGTTGGATCCGGGCGATGAAAGGCCATAATGCCCTTGACGCCGAGGTCAAGTTCAAAGACGGCGACGAGGCCCGCTTTGCCCTACACGCCGAAACCACCGACCGCATCTTGCTGGTCGGCTCGAACGGGCGGTTCTACACGCTTTTGGGCGCCAACCTGCCCGGCGGACGCGGCATGGGCGAACCGGTGCGCTTGCTGGTTGATTTGCCGAATGAGGCCGATATCGTCGATCTTGTCGTCTACCGCGCCGGAGCCAAATACCTTGTCGCATCGTCCGAAGGGGACGGTTTCATCGTGCCCGCCGACGAAGTCGTGGCCCAGACCCGTGCGGGCAAGGTCGTGCTGAACGTCAAGGACGGGGTCAAGGCACAGGTTTGCCGTGCCGTCACCGGCGATCATATCGCCGTGGTCGGGAACAACCGCAAAGTGCTGCTTTTCCCCTTGGCCGAATTGCCGGAAATGGGGCGCGGCAAGGGCGTGCGTTTGCAAAAATACAAAGACGGTGGCCTGTCCGACGCTACGACCTTCACGCTTTCCGAAGGTTTAAGCTGGAAAGACCCCGCCGGGCGCACGCGTACCGAAACCGACCTTGCGGAATGGCTTGCAAAACGCGCAACCGCAGGTAGAATGGCGCCGCGCGGATTTCCGCGCGACAACCGGTTTAACTGACCGCCATTTCAAGGTGCTATTTAATGAGCGATATCAAGCGGGTCTGGGCCAGTTATTCGGGCGCAGGGCAGCCATTGTTTGGCCTTGCCTTCGTGACATCCTTGCTGACCATCGTGACGCTGGGCATCTACCGGTTTTGGGCCAAGACCCGGATACGCAAATATATCTGGTCCTCGGTGCAGATCGGGAATGATCGGCTTGAATATACCGGCACCGGGCTTGAAAAATTCCTGGGCTTTTTGATCGCGGTGGTCGTGCTCGCGGTCTATCTGGGCCTTGTCCAGATGATCTTGTTCTACTTCGGCCTGCGCTTCGTGTTCGAACCCCAGACCGTTGCCGAATTTATCGCGCAAGTCAGCGTCTTTTACATCTCGTTCTTCGCGGTCATTCCGTTGATGCTTTTCGCCCGTTACCGGGCGCGGCGCTATCTTATGGCCCGCACAAGGCTGCGCGGTATTCGTTTTGGCATGGACAAGGCCGCTTGGGGCTATGTGTGGCGGGCGATTTTGCATGGCCTTGCCAGCTTCGCAAGCCTTGGGATCTTGCTGCCGCGCCAGACATTCTACCTTGAAAAATACAAGACCGACCGCAGCTATTACGGCGATCAACGCTTTGAACAAAATGGCCGTTGGACCGAGCTTTATCCGGCAATGCTGCATATATTCATCGGGGCGGGCCTGATAATTGCTGGCATCACGGTCAGCATCCTCACCTCGAAGGGGTCTTGGGCCGATGGCAATGGCACACCGGGGATATTCGGCGTCCTTCTGTCGGTCATGGGCTATATCTGGGGGCTTTTGGGTTACATCCACTACCGGGTTCGCAGCTTCAGCTATCTGACCAAGCATAAGGTGCTTGCAAGCAATATTGGCTTTCACGCCGTACCCAGCACCGGTGCCGTGATCGAGATATACATCCTTGGGGCGCTTGGCATGGGGCTTTTGGCGGCCCTGGCGATGTTGTTCTTTGGTATCGTCTTTGGGTTTCTCGCCAATGAGGCAACGACGTTTGCCGGAGCCAGCCCGGGCATGGCCGGCATCATCATGACGGTCTTGGCCTATATGGGGGCGCTGGCCTTGTTCGGATCATTGGCACTGGTCCTTATCACCCAGCCAATCATTGCGCATTTTGTTGATGCGCTTGCCATCAACAACCCCCAAGCACTCGATACCATCGTGCAGCGCGCCCATGATGCGGGGGCCGATGCCGAAGGCTTTGCCGATGCGCTTGATATCGGCTCGGCAATCTGATGAACCCCGAGGGTCCGGTTGCGGCTACGTTTTTTGATGGCCAATCCGCGCGGCGCTGGCCTGCTTGGATTGAGCCTTCGCAAGACGGGCTGTGGTTGATCATCAGCCGCGACGGGGCCGAAAGCCTTCGCTGGCCGCTTGACCGGCTGCGCGCACTTGAGGGCCAGTCAAACCCCGGTGAACTTACGATCACCCTTTTGGCACAGACAGAAGACGAAGCGCCGCGCGACCCGGCCCGCCTGATTGTCACCGACCCCGCCGCAGTTGCCTGGCTGCGCCGTACCCGGCCCGGCCTTATGCGCCGAGACATGCGCCCCGGCACCTTTCGCAAAGTGGCGTTTTGGCTGGGCGGGGCTGCGGCGGCAATTGTGCTGATGCTTTTTGTGATCTTGCCAAACCTTGCCAATCTGATGGCCGACCATCTGCCCGTGAAAGCCGAGGTGGCCTTTGGCAAATCGGTGATGAAACAGATCCAGTGGTTCGTAAGTGACGATGACGAGACGGACCTGACCTGCACCGATCCCGCTGGGCTTGCCGCCCTTGCCAAGCTTAACGCACGTTTGGTTGGCGACCGCGATCTTGGTTATGACCTGCAGATCAGCGTTTTTGATCACAAGATGGTCAATGCCTTCGCCGTCCCCGGCGGCCAGATCGTGATTTTCCGAGGGCTGCTGGATGAGGCATCCTCGGCCGATGAGGTGGCCGGGGTGCTTGGCCATGAAATCGGCCATGTCGTTGCCCGCGATCCCACCCGTCTGTCGCTGCGTGCGGCTGGATCGGCGGGGATCTTGTCGATTGCCCTTGGCGATATCAGCGGTGGCGCGGGTCTGGCCCTTGCCGCCGACCACCTGTTGCAAACCTCTTACACGCGCGAGGCCGAGGCCGCCGCCGACATTTTCGCTCTCGGGCTTTTGAATGACGCAAGGATCAGCAGCGCGGGCATGGCCGCGTTCTTTGACCGCATCGCGGCCTTGACCGATGGCATGCCCGAATATCTGTCCTCGCATCCGCTGAGCGGCGGCCGCGCCGAAGCGGCCCGCAACAATGCCGCCGGTCAAAACGGGCATATCCCCGCCCTGACGCCCGCAGACTGGCAGGCTTTGCGACATATCTGCAAAGGCTGACCGCAGTGACCCGATAGAGAGCCGATCAGACTTGCCTACCGATAAAGCGGCGCCACCCCGACCTGCGCGTGGATCTGGTTGATCGTCTGTTGGTTCAGGCCCAGACCGCCCGCCAACTGATGCAGATATTCCGCCTCGGCCCGGCTATCGAGATCAATCGCCATAAGTGACATGCCGTAGATCTGCGCCTCAAGTCCGGCGGGCACCTGACGGCAAAGCCCGGCCACATCAAGCGGTGCACGCAGTTCGGCTTGTACAAACGCCATCTCTGCGGGCGTCGCATCGGACAGATTGTTCATCAGTTTTTTCTTCTCGTCCGCATCAATACGCCCGTCGGACTTGGCCGCCTGTATCATCGCGCGTAAGATCAAACCGGCGGCGGCTTCATGCTCGGGTGCGGGGGCCACTTCCGGCTCTCCGCCCGCGCCAAAGGCATCGTTCAGCATATCGCCAAAGCCTTTGGTCGCACCACCCGCCGCGCGGCCACCAGCGGCCCCTGCCACCAGACCGCCCAGCAAATCACCCAAGCCCCCCGATCCGGCGGAACCACCGGACCCGGCCCCGGTCAGCTGCCCCAAGATATCACCCAAACCGCCGCCTTGGCCTGATCCGCCCGCGCGCCCGGCACCACCGCCCAATTGCTCGAAAAGATCGCCCAGACCGCCGCCGCGCGATGCGCCAGGCTCATTCGCCACGACCGGATCGAAGGGCCTGCCGAAAGGGTCTTCTTGCGGAGTGCGCGAAGCGGTCGTGCCACCCGGCGCGTCCTTGAACACATCCCCCATGATGTCTTCCAGCCCGGTCTTGCGACCCGGAGATTGCGGCCCGCCATAACGCCCATCGCTGCCGACAGAGCCGCCCGAACCCGTCGTGCGCCCGGCACCGCCGCCCTTGTTCATCATCCCGCCCACGCTTTTGGCCACGACGATACCGATTGCCACCTTGGCCAGTGTTCCCATCAAACTCATAACAGCCCTCCTCAGACCTTTTTCCCACAAATAAACTAGCCAGTTCCCGCCGCCAGCGGGAAAAATTTCGCGAATACCTCAGATTTCGCTGACATTCAGCAAGACACCGCCTTCCGGGCGTAGGGTCAAGATCAACACCGGTTTGGGATCAACCCCCGCCACAGGGGTGAACCGGAACCGCGCCAGAAGAGTAGCCAGAATGATCACCGCTTCTTGCAGCGCGAAGGACGCACCAATGCATATGCGCGGGCCACCGCCAAAGGGCAGATAGGCAAAACGGTCGATGGATTTGGGGTCGGCAAAGCGCTCGGGGTCAAAGCGGTGCGGATCGGGCCAAAGCGCATGACTGCGGTGCAGCGCATAGATCGGCAACATCACCGTATCGCCGGGGCGTACTTCCCGGCCGCAAAGCGTGTCAGCCGCCTTTGCCGTGCGCGACAAGAAGGCGGCAGGCGGGTAAAGCCGCAACGTCTCATCCACGATCTGACGGCAATAGGTCAGGTTCGGCAGATCGGCCACTGTCGCGGCGCGGCCCCCCAGGGCTGCTTGTGCCTCGGCCCGCGCGCGCTCTTGAACCGCAGGATCGAAGGCCGACAGGTAAAGCGCCCATGCCAGCGTCAGCGCCGTTGTCTCATGCCCGGCGACGATGAAGGTCAAAAGGTTATCGCGCAATTCCGCCGTGTTCATCCGCCGCTTGGTCTCGGGGTCTTCGCCTTCAAGCAAAAGGTCCAGCAAGTCGGGCACCGGGCGCGGCCCGGCGCCACGGCGATGTTCAATCGCCCGATCGGCCATTGTCTTCATCTGCCGCATCGCAGGCGCATTGAGCATCCGCGACGGGCGCGGCACCCATGCGGGCGCACCCAATATATCCAGAAACGACACCCGCGCGGTCGAGGCGATATAGGCATCAATTGCGCGGTGCACGGCGTCGCGGTCAAAAGCCTCATCGCCTGAGAAGGTCACATCAGAGATAACCTCAAAGGTGGTCGCCACCATTTCCGCGAACAGATCGACCCTGCCGCCCGCACCTTTGGCGACCCGCGCCGACGCACGTGTCGCCGCCGCGGTCATCACCGGGGCGAGGGCCTGAACATTGCGCAAAGAAAACGCCGGTGCTGCGGCGCGTCTTTGCCAATGCCAATGCGCATTTTCGGCAATGAACAGACTATCGCCAATCGCCGGTGCCAAGATCATCTTGGTCACATCCGATTTTGGATAATTCTCGATCCGGTCTTTCAGAATCTGCCGGTTGGCGCCCGGATCCATGACCATGTGCCAGCGTTTGACGGTTCGCCCCGAAATGATCGGCTGGCGCGTCGCCACCTCGGGGATCAGTTCAAGCACATTGCGGCGCGCAGTTACAAAGCTGTCCCACACGCCTTTCGCCTTGGTGTGCAGCGGCACCTGAACCGGCATTTCGCGCGGGCAGTCGGTATCCATTGATCTCGCCCCTCCCTTACTCAGATTAGGGCGCGGACCGGCGCTGTCAATGCGACACCATTGCCCGCGCAGCACCTGTCGGTTATTGCATGGGCAAACAAGGGGGCAGATCATGGTGGTATTCTTGCGCAAAGCGGCATTCGTGGCGGGCTTTTTGTTGGCGGGCAGTCTGTTGGCGGGCTGTGCGGGCAACGACCTCAGCAAACCGCCCAAGCCGATTGGCGATTTCCGCCTTGGCTTCAATATTGTTGTCGCCGACAATGCCGAAACCGCAGGCCCGACCCGCACCGCCACCCCCGAAGAATGGGAGGCGGTTCTGGAAGAAGAAATCGCCCGGCGCATCGGCCGCTATGACGGTGACAAGCTTTATCACATCGGCGTTGGCGTGAATGCCTATGCCCTTGCGGTTCCGGGCGTGCCTTTGGTGCTGAGCCCCAAATCGGTTCTGGTGATCTCTGTCGATGTCTGGGATGACGCGGTGCAGCGCACGGTCAATGCCGAAACCAAGAAACTCACGATATTCGAATCGGCGTCCGGCAAAACCCTTGTCGGGTCGGGGCTGACGAAGACCCGCGAACAACAGATGCGCAGCTTGTCCGAAAACGCAGCCGCCGCGATTGAAAAATGGCTGGCCGAAAACAAGGCGTGGTTCACGCCCGAAGCCGTGGCCGCACGTGCCGCAATGCCTGCAACGGCTGCTGCCGCACCGCCCGCCGCTAACTGACGCTTGATTTTTCCCCGCACTGCCGTTAGGCAGCGCGCGAAGTCAAATCGGCCCCCCAGGGGCCCCCAATCCACGAGGCCCCTCGCGATATGGCAAAGGCAAAGTTTGAACGGAATAAACCGCATGTGAACGTCGGCACGATTGGCCACGTTGACCATGGCAAGACGACGTTGACGGCAGCGATCACCAAGTACTTCGGTGATTTCAAGGCCTATGACATGATCGACGCGGCGCCCGAGGAAAAGGCCCGCGGGATCACGATTTCGACCGCGCATGTCGAATATGAAACCGCCAACCGCCACTATGCCCATGTCGATTGCCCCGGCCACGCCGACTATGTGAAGAACATGATCACCGGTGCGGCGCAGATGGATGGCGCGATCCTGGTTGTGAACGCTGCCGACGGCCCGATGCCGCAAACCCGCGAGCATATCCTGCTTGGCCGTCAGGTCGGCATTCCCTACATGGTCGTCTATATGAACAAGGTCGATCAGGTTGATGACGAAGAGCTGCTTGAGCTGGTCGAGATGGAAATCCGCGAACTTCTGTCCAAATACGACT
>JBAUHP010000370.1:0-19319 GCA_049680345.1 Albidovulum sp.
TAGGCACCGTCGCCGACAAAACCACCCAAGCGCAGATAGGCCTTGATCAATGCAGGCATCGCTTGCATCGCGGCGCGCCGGTCAAGTTCCGCTGCCGGCAAAAGATCCATTGGTTGATAAGCCAAAGATCTCGCGCGCAAAAGATCCGGTGCCAGATGGTGATGATAAAGCCATGACAGCGGCAATTTAAGAGAATTTGGATCGGTGCCGTGAAAGCTGGCCACGCCAAAAAGCACTTCGATCTGATGTTCAAACACATAATCGGCCAAAGCGCTCCACAACAAGAACATTGCGGTGCCGCCGCGGTAATTGGCGTCAACGCAGGATCTGCCAAGCTCAAGCAATTTGCGCCCGGTGGCACGAAGCCTCGACAGATCATATTCGCGGTCGCAATAAAAGCGCCCGAACTGCGCGGCCCGATCGGAGCGCAGCAACCGGTAGACGCCGACCACGTGATCCAGCTTGCCCATCTCGCGCCGGGTATCGACCAAGACAAGATGGTCATTGACCCCGTCGAATTCATCACGCTCAAACTGTCCGACGTGGTCCACCAGCGGGCCGTCACCGCCAAGTTCTTGCACAAAAACCCGGTAACGCAGCCGTTCGGCGGACAAAAGATCACATTCATCCTTAGCCAAACGGACTTTGAAATGTGAAGTATCAAGGGTCATTGTCGGGCGGGCCTTATCACCAGAGTTTCATCCGCCTCACGGTTCTAGGCTGGCAGGCTTGGCGTGGCAACGGCCCACGCTTGATTGACACACCTCTTGGTTGTGATAACCTGTTGAAATCACGTCTTGCGGATGTCAGCCGCGTTCAACAAGACAAGCTCTACCCGCGACCCATCGATTGTAACCTTGCCGCAGTTTTGGAAATTCACCGTAATGCGCATACCAATTCGCGATTGCACCTGGCCAACGCCCCAATCCGGCTGGCCTGCATGGCGCACGAACATGCCCGGCTCCAGCACCTCATTCATCTTTTTCCCCAATTCAAAGCGCATATGAACATGAACTGCGACGATAACGACCTGACCGCCCTGCTTGGCTCGCGTATCTGCCACGATCTTATCAGCCCATTGGGCGCGATCGGCAATGGGGTAGAGCTTCTTATGATGTCGGGAGAGGCTTTGGGGCCGGAAATGGCACTGATTTCGCAAAGTGTGCAAAATGCGAACGCCCGCATCCGTTTCTTTCGCGTGGCCTTTGGTGCTTGCAGCAGCGGCCAGCGCATCGGGCGGGCCGAGATATTGGGGATATTGGACGATCTGAGCCGGGGCGCGCGCCTCAAAACAGAATGGAACGGCCCGGCAGAGCTGCCGCGCGGCCCCGTCAAGCTTACATTTCTGGCGCTCTTATGTCTGGAAACCGCCATGCCTTACGGTGGGACGATCCGCGTGCGCGCGGATGACGAAGACTGGCAGATTGATGCCGAGGCGCAAAAGATGAAAATTGACCCCGAGCTGTGGGGCCTTGTGGAAGGCAAACAAGCAACCACAGCACTGGCCGCTGCCCATGTGCAATTCGCGCTTTTGGCGACCGAGGCCCGCCGTCAGGGCCTGATGTTGCGCCTGACCCGGTCCGACACCCAGATAAAATTGCAGTTCTGACCGCCCTTGGAGGGTTCTGACGTCAACCCGCAATCACCTAACGCTGCCTGATATAAAAGATTTCAAAGCGTTTGGTGATACCTGATGCTTCAAGCTAAAGTCGAAACGCTTTAGGCCCTGATCGTCCCGTCACCGGTGACCAGATATTTGAAACTGGTCAGCTGTTCTGCCCCGATCGGCCCGCGCGCATGCATCTTGCCGGTGGCAATGCCAATCTCACCGCCCATGCCAAACTCACCGCCATCGGCAAACTGGGTTGAGGCATTGCGCATCAAGATCGCACTGTCGAGCCGGGCGAAGAAAACCCCGGCGGTTGCGTCATTTTCGGTCAAGATCGCCTCGGTGTGATTTGAGCCATGGGTACGGATATGGGCAATCGCCCCCTCAACCCCATCGACGATCTTCGCGGCAATGATCATATCAAGAAACTCGTGTCCGAAATCGTCAGCGGCGGCGGTGACAGTGCCCGGTATCTTGGCCAGATCGCCCTCGGCGCGCACTTCGACGCCTGCGGCCAGCAGGTCTTCGATCAGCACTGCACCATTTTTGGCAAAGAACGCGCGATCGATCAGCAGGCATTCAGCCGCCCCGCAAATCCCCGTGCGCCGTGTCTTGGCGTTCAGCACGACGGCGCGGGCCTTTGCAAGATCGGCGTCGCCATCGGCATAGATATGGCAGATCCCTTCAAGATGGGCGAAAACCGGCACTCTTGCTTCGGATTGAACAATCCCTACAAGCCCCTTGCCGCCGCGCGGCACGATCACGTCAATCTGGCCAACCATGCGCAACATCGCTGTCACCGCCTCGCGGTCGCGGGTGGGTACCAGCTGGATCGCGGTTTCAGGCAAGCCCGCCGCCTTCAGCCCGGCAATCATGCAAGAATGAATGGCACTGGCCGAATGAAAGCTTTCCGATCCGCCGCGCAAGATCACCGCATTGCCGGATTTAAGGCACAGGGCCCCCGCATCTGCCGTCACATTCGGGCGGCTTTCAAAGATCACCCCCACGACCCCCAAAGGCGTGCGGACCCGCCTAATATGCAAACCCGAGGGCATGTCCCATTCGGTCATGACCTCGCCCACCGGATCTTTTTGCTCCGCCACGGCGCGAAGCGCGTCCACTATCGACCGGATCCGCCCCTCATCCAGCATCAGCCGGTCCATCATTGCCGGTGATATGCCCTTGGCCTCCGCATAGACCTGATCTTCGGCATTGGCATCCAATATCTCTTGCCGACGCGACCAGACCGCTTCGGCGGCACCGATGAGGGCTGCGTGTTTACGCTCGCCCGAGGCACAAGCAAGTTCGGCCGCCGCATCCTTGGCCGCCGCACCGATTTTCGCCATAAGGGCCGATATTTCGCTACTGCTCATTGGCTATACCCCTATCCGTCCAACACCATATCATCGCGGTGCAGCAATGCCGCCCGCCCCACATACCCAAGAATAGCTTCAATCTCACCCGATTTATGCCCGGCGATCGCTTTGGCCTCGGTCGCAGTGTAGCGCACAAGGCCCTTGCCGATTGCGGCCCCCGATGGGTCCATGATCGCCACCGGATCGCCACGCTCAAACCGCCCGACCACTGCGGTCACGCCTGCAGGCAGCAAAGATTTGCCCGAGGCCAGCGCTGCGACAGCGCCACCGTCTAGATGCAACTCTCCCTTGGGCTTCATCGCCGCAATCCAGCGCTTGCGCGCAAGCTGCGGATCACCTTCGGGCAAGAACCAGCTACAGCTTGCACCATTTGCCAAGGCCCGCAGGGGCCGGTGAACAAAGCCTTCCATGATCGCCATCGCACAACCGCCCTTCACGGCGGTCTTGGCTGCAATCAGCTTGGTTTTCATACCGCCCTTCGATTGGCCCGAAATCGCATCCCCTGCCATCGCCTCTACGGCGGGGGTGATCTTTTCGATCAGATCAAAGCGCACGGCACTGGGGTCTTCTTTGGGATTGGCCGAATAGAACCCATCCACATCCGACAAAAGCACCAGTTGATCGGCCCCCACCGTCACCGCGATCTGGGCAGCCAAACGGTCGTTATCGCCAAAGCGGATCTCATCAGTGGCGACCGTGTCATTTTCATTGACGATCGGCACCACTCCGGCGGCCAACAAGGTTTCAAGCGTTGCGCGAGAATTGAGGTAGCGGCGGCGGTCTTCGGTGTCTTGCAGCGTCACCAGAACCTGTCCGGTAGTGATCCCATGCGGGGCCAGAACCTCTTCATAAGCGCGCGCCAGCCGGATCTGGCCAACCGATGCCGCCGCCTGACTTTGTTCAAGCGCCAGCGCACCGTCGGGCCAACCCAAAACCGCGCGGCCAAGAGCGATTGACCCGGACGAGACCAAAATGACATCCGCGCCGCATGCCTTGGCCTCCGTCACATCAAGTGCCAGACCTTCCAGCCAGTCGCGCCGCAAACCAGAGGCACGATCAACCAGCAGCGCCGATCCGATCTTGACCACAAGCCGCCGGGCCTTGCGGATATCGGGGGCTAGGGCTGCCATGTCCCGTCCTCGCTGGCATCCTTGGGCTTGGCGCCAAGAATCTGCGTCTGCAAGGCGCGCAGCACTTCGGTGACACCTTCGCGCGATACGCCCGACATCAACATCACCGGGCCACGCACCGCCTTTTCAAGCGATTTTTTGCGGCTGGCCAAGGTCTTGCTGTCCAGCGCATCAATCTTGTTAAGCGCCGTGATCCGGGGCTTGGCAGCCAGTTCGGGCGAATAGGCCTCAAGCTCAGTCAAGATGGTGCGGTAGTCTTTGGTGATCGTTGATGAGGTGCCGTCAACCAGATGCAACAGCACCGAGCAACGTTCAACATGGCCCAAGAACAGATCGCCCAGCCCCCTGCCCTCACTTGCCCCTTCAATAAGCCCCGGTATGTCGGCCATGACGAATTCGCGGCCATCGACACCGACAACACCCAAATTCGGGTAAAGTGTGGTGAAGGGATAATCCGCAATCTTCGGGCGCGCGTTTGATACAGCCGCAAGAAATGTCGACTTCCCAGCATTGGGCAGGCCCAGCAGTCCCGCATCGGCAATCAGCTTCAGGCGCAGCCAGATGGTACGCTCAATCCCCTCTTGCCCGGGGTTCGCGCGTGCAGGCGCGCGGTTGGTCGAGGATTTGAAATGCAAATTGCCAAAACCGCCATTGCCGCCTTTGGCCAGACAGACCCGCTGGCCCACCACGGTCAGATCCGCGATGACGGTTTCTTGGTCTTCATCAAGGATCTCGGTCCCGACTGGCAGTTTCAGCAAGACGTCCTTGCCGGTGACACCGGTCATCTGCTTGCCCATGCCGTGCTGGCCGGAGGCCGCAAAAAAATGCTGCTGATAGCGAAAATCAATCAGCGTGTTCAGCCCTTCAACCGCCTCGACCCAAACCGAGCCGCCATTGCCGCCGTCGCCGCCATCCGGGCCGCCGAATTCGATATATTTCTCGCGCCGGAAGCTGACACAACCCGCGCCGCCGCCGCCAGAGCGGATATAGACTTTGCACAGGTCAAGAAATCTCATCAATCAGGCTTTCTATTGGTTGCAATGGCGATAGTGCGAGTTGGCCGAAGACGCAAGGCCGCGCCAAGAGGGCGAATGCGGTGCCGCCACCAAGATATTGCTTCAAACGCGATCAAACGGCGGGGGTTTTGTCAGATCCAGCACGGGTTTGATCGCGCCTTCCAAGCCCCGGCCCTGCTGCCCGCCTATCGCGCGCTTTCAGGGCCAAGGGTTAATCAAAACCGGGCTGCGAACCGCTCAGGCCATCTTGCGAAGATAGGTCCAGGTCGGAACCTTGGCGTTTCGGGCAACCGAAAATGCCTCGGCGTCGCCAAGATATTCGAACCCGCAATTTGTCAGCACCCGCGCCGAGCCCGGATTGTCTTGAAACACCTCGGCAAAAAGGGTGCGCACGACAAGCGGGTTGGCCGCGACAATGGCTGCTACCGCCTCGGATGCGATACCGGTGTTCCACATGCCCGGGGCCACCCAATAGGTGATTTCACTTTGGTCCCGGTCAATATTGGTCAAGCTGACCAGCCCCAACACCTCGGCGTCGCCGTGCGCGGACCCGTCGATCACCCAGATATTGTCGTCGCGCTTGTCCGATAGGGCACGCGCGACAAAAGCTTCGGCGGCGCCCGGCGGCAGCGGATGAGCTATCGTCCGAGTTCCCTCGGCCACGCGCTTGTCCGAGGTATAAAGCGCAATCAACCCGGCATCAGAACGGCGCAACGGGCGTAAAATGAAACGTCCGGCTTCAATGACTGGCTGCAGTAATATGTGCTCAAGTCTCACGTCTTGTCTCCTCCGAAAAGCGTGATCCTCGAGGCCAGAAAATTCTGGCCCCTGAGAATAAAGTTGTGCGCCGCGTGGGGTTCTTGCAAGCTCATCGTGCAATCTAATGACGGATTTCATCAATTGCATGACAGCACCAGATCATTTTCCTGGCCGCGCGCCCCTTTGGTTGAAAGCTGCATAGGCCGCAAAGGCTGAAAAAACCCTTTAGTTCCGCAAATTTGCGTGACGTGCGAAAACCAAAAGGTCAACGCGCTAAGATGCCATTGGATCGGCCCGCAAGGCAACCGTCCGCCCATGCGATCCTTTGGCGAGATTGACCCCAAACAAGCAACAATACTGGCCCTTACCAAAGATGGTTGCCAATCCGTCAAAATGCGAGCCAAAACGCCAGCAATCAGGCCACGCTCCATATGCACCGCACGACTGGGCATGAAGCCCAAATGCCAAGGCTGCGCGCAGCATTGGTCAGCGTTTTGGTCAGTTGGCAAACGGACGAGTATCGTCATGACAGGCTCCCGAAACGTTGGGTTTCTTGGCCGGGCCCGATATCGTCAAAAACGAAAAGGGACCGGCGATTTCGCCGATCCCCTGAACTTGCGTTCTTTTGGTTTTTCGGCTTACTCGGCCGCCTCCGCCACGGGGAGAACCGAGATGAATGTGCGGCCTTTAAGACCTTTCTTGAAGGTCACATGGCCTTCGGTCACGGCATAGATCGTATGATCACGTCCCATGCCAACGCCGTCGCCCGGGAACCAGGTGGTGCCGCGCTGACGCACGATGATATTACCCGGGGCCACGGATTCACCGCCGAAATGCTTCACACCAAGACGGCGACCGGCTGAGTCGCGACCGTTACGGGATGAACCGCCTGCTTTTTTATGTGCCATTGGTCTTGCTCCTTACGCGTCGGATTTCTTGGCCGCAGCTTTGGCCTTAGGGGCCGCGGCGGCGGGTTTTGCAGCTTTAGCGGCGGGCTTTGCAGCCTTGGCCGCAGGCTTCGCAGCCTTGGCTGGCTTTTCAGCGGCAGGCGCGGCTGTGTTGTTATGCGCGGCCACGCGGGCAGCGGCAGTACCAACGGCGGCCGCAACACCGGATTTGTCGGCGCCGGATGCCAAAACTTCAGTCACACGCAAAAGCGTCAGCTTCTGGCGGTGGCCACGGGTACGCTGCGACGAGTGCTTACGGCGACGCTTGTGGAAAGTGATGACCTTGTCAGCCTTGATCTGGTCGATCACTTCGGCCTGAACGGCAGCACCTTTAACGAAAGGCGCGCCAATGGTCAGCTTTTCGCCACCAAGCATCAAAATATCATTGAACTGGACTTTATCGCCAGCTGCAACGGCAAGAAGCTCAACGCGCAACACATCGCCCGCCTGAACCTTATATTGCTTGCCGCCTGTCTTGAGGACCGCGAACATGGGTCTTTCCTTCTTCATCATCCGCGCCCTGTGGCCCCGGGATTTCCCGGTGTTCGTGGCTTTCGCCGCCTCGGACTGCGCGCCCCCGATCGGGACGTCATTACAAAAATAGAATCCCGGTCAGGTCGGAAGACCCGCCGGGATGCGGGCTTATCGGGCAAGATGGCGGCGAAGTCAAGCTGCAGCCGTCAAGATCAGCCGAACTGCGACAGGCTTGGAAATGTCTCGAGCAGCCAATAGGAAAACCGCGAAAACGCGCCGGTCAGCAAAGCCACCCCAACCACCAAAAGCAAAAGGCCCATGGCCTTTTCGATCAGGGCCATATGGCGCTTCATCTTGTTCATCAACACGACCGAGCGGCTGACGAATATCGCGGCCAGCAAGAACGGTATCCCCAGCCCCAACGCATAGACCGCCAGTAAGGCGGTGCCTCGCACCACATTTGCCTCGGACGCCGCAAGCGACAAGATTGCCCCAAGCTGCGGCCCGATGCACGGCGTCCAGCCAAAGGCGAAGGCAAGTCCAAGAATATAGGCCCCAAGACTGGAGCCGCCGCGATCACCCGCCTCAAGCCGCGCTTCGCGATCAAGGATCGGGATGCGCAAGACATGCAAGAAATGCAGGCCAAGAAAGATGATCACCACGCCCGAAATCTTGCCCATCAGATCCTGGTACTGCAAGAACAACCGTCCAAAGCTTGAGGCCGCAAAGCCCATCAACAAGAACACCGTCGAAAGCCCAAGAACAAAGAAGATCGCAGGCAAGACCGCACTGCGCCGCTTACCCGCCTGCCCCGTCAACTCGCCCATGCTGATCCCACCCATATAAGCCAAATACGGCGGCACAATGGGTAAGACGCAGGGACTGAGAAACGACAACACGCCCGCGAAAAGTGCGATAAGCGCGGAAAGCGCAAAGCCTGCATCCATGATCGAAACTTCAAACATGGGTCAAGCCTTAGACGGTTCTGTGGCCGCCGTCACGGGGGGTAATTGGTCACTGCCCATCACAAGCGCGTGGCTGGCGATGTTCGGGGCCATGGCGTCGGCTTGCCGGCGCGGTGCGGCCAAACGCAATAACGCCGGGGATTTGCCCCGGCGCTATTGAATGCTCGTGCAGGTCAGTTAATGGAGTCAGCGCCCCAGCGACCACCAGCCACGTTTCTTGGGTTTGTCATCTTTGGCTGCCTCGGGCGCAGGTGCTGCCACCGGTTCACGCTCCAAGGTCGTGGCAGCGGTCGGGATGGCAGGCTCTGGCACGGCCACGGGTTTCGCCACAGCTTCGGCCACAGATGCAGTCTCGGACACCACTGCCGGTTTGGCAACTACCTCGGCGGCGACCTTCGCGGGTGCTTTGCGCCGGGTTCGGGTGGGCGCGGCTTTCGCGGGTTCTGCCTCAGCGACTGCGGCGGGTTCTTCCACCTTCGCGGCTTTGGGGGCCCGGGTTCTGCGCGCTTTGGGCTTGGCCTCAGCTGCTTCGGCTTTCGCGTCCGCCTCTGCTGCCACGACATCGGCCTCAGGCTCTGCCTTCTTGGCGCGGCTCTTGGCCGGGGCGCGGCGGGTCTTGGGCTTTTCGGCAACCGCATCAGATGCCTCTGCGGGTGCCTCTGCGGGCGCCTCTTGCACCGCTTCCGCCACCGGCTCAGCCACGGTTTCACCGACGGCCTCTTGCGCAACGCCGTCAGCAGAACCTGCGTCTGCCGCGTCAGCCTTGCCTCTACCACGCCCCCCACGGCGCGACCGCGACCGACTTTTCTTGGGCGCAGTTTCAGCACCGTCGGCACCTTCGGCACCACTTTCGACCGCTGGCGTTGCGGTTTCATCGGCCTCGGCCCCATCAGCGGCACCTGCGGCTTCTGATCCAGCCTCGCCATTGGCGCCATCGGCACCTTGTCCGCCCTTGCGACGCCGCCGACGACGGCGCTTTTTGCGCTTGGAGGGATCACCTTCGCCCTCGCCCTCGCCGTCGCCGCGTACATTATGCGCGGCTTCATCACGCGCCGCCGGGGCCTCTTCTTCGGCAATATCTTCATCGACGATGTCTTCGTCATCGTCGTATTCATCCATCGGCGTGTTGCTTACCGACACCGCCTGGCTGACCACTTCGGGTACATGGCGGGTTGCCGTTTTGAACTTTTCAAGGGTGAAGTCCGGACTGATCAGGGCCGGATCGCCCTCGATCCGCACGGCAAGGCCGTAACGCGTCTCAATCTGGGCGATATGTTCGCGCTTGTAGTTCACAAGGAAGTTCACAACCGCCACCGGGGCTTTCAACAACACTTCGCGCGACCGTTTGCGGGTGCCTTCTTCCTCGATCTGACGCAAGATCGACAAGGCCAGACTGTCATCAGACCGGATGATCCCGGTGCCGTGGCAATGGCCGCAAGGCGCGGTCGTCGCCTCCAGCATGCCAGGGCGCAAGCGCTGACGGCTCATCTCCATCAGGCCAAAGCCAGAGATGCGACCAACCTGAATGCGCGCGCGATCAGTCTTGAGCTTGTCTTTCAGGCGCTTTTCGACGGAGGCGTTGTTCTTACGCTCTTCCATATCGATAAAGTCGATCACGATCAGACCGGCAAGGTCGCGCAAGCGCAACTGACGGGCGACCTCTTCGGCGGCTTCAAGGTTGGTCTTCAGCGCCGTATCCTCGATCGAGCCTTCCTTGGTGGCGCGGCCAGAGTTCACGTCAATCGCAACCAAAGCCTCGGTCACGCCGATAACGATATAACCGCCCGACCGCAGCTGCACGGTCGGGTTGAACATGCCACCAAGGTAGCTTTCAACCTGAAAGCGCGCGAACAGCGGCATTGATTCATTGTAGTTTTTCACGTTTTTGGCATGCGACGGCATGATCATCCGCATGAAGTCCTTGGCGGCGCGGAAGCCCGCCTCGCCCTCAACCAGAACCTCGTCGATCTCTTTGGTGTAAAGATCGCGGATCGAGCGTTTGATAAGATCGCCTTCTTCATAGATCGGCGCCGGTGCGATGGATTTCAGCGTCAGCTCGCGTACCTGTTCCCACAGCCGCATAAGATATTCGTAATCGCGCTTGATCTCAGTCTTGGTGCGTTGACTGCCCGCCGTGCGAATGATCAGACCGGCACCTTCCGGCACCACAATCTCGCTCGCGATTTCCTTAAGCTTCTTGCGGTCGGCGACATTGGTGATCTTGCGGCTGATACCGCCGCCACGGGCGGTATTGGGCATCAAGACGCAGTAGCGACCGGCAAGCGACAGATAGGTGGTCAGGGCCGCACCCTTGTTGCCACGTTCTTCCTTGACGACTTGCACCAGCATGATCTGGCGAACCTTGACCACTTCTTGGATCTTGTAACGCCGGGGCCGGGGTTTGCGGGGCTGGCGGATTTCATCGGCCATATCCTCTTCGGCGACCGATTCTATCTCAGGGTCGGTATCGCTTGCATGATCGGCCGCGACATAGGGCTCATCCGCTGATCCATCATCCGACGGATTCGCGTCATCTGTGCTGACCGCAGTCGCATCATCGCCGCCGCGTTCATCTGCAGCAAAATCGGGCTGTGCGTCTGTGCCGCTTGCGAAGGCCGACGGGCCCTCATTGACGTCATCCCCTTCGGACAGGTCGATAACACCCATGCCCGGAATGTCGTCGCTGCTGCGCATGACATCTGCCGACGGCGCGGCCTTTTCGGCACGCGGCCCATTGCGCGAACGGCGCTTGGGGCGGCTGACCTCCTCGGCCTCTTGCTCGGCTGCAAAGGCGCGTTCTTCCGCGATAAGGGCTTGTCGGTCCGCGACCGGTATCTGGTAATAATCGGGGTGAATTTCCGAAAATGCCAAAAATCCGTGGCGATTTCCGCCGTAGTCAACGAAGGCCGCTTGCAGCGATGGCTCTACGCGGGTGACTTTTGCCAGATAGATGTTTCCGGCCAGCTGTCTTTTATTTGCAGTTTCAAAGTCGAATTCCTCGACCTTGTTTCCGTCCACCACCACGACGCGAGTTTCCTCTGCGTGGGTGGCATCGATAAGCATCTTGGTTGCCATGATATTCTTCCGAACGCCAACAGCCGCAGGACCCCGGGTGGGGCCGCACGGCGACTGGGTTTTTTTGCTAAGGCAAATGCCGACGCGGAAAAGGCAATGAAGGCGGCGAATTGCCTGCCTATCAGATACTGCCCATCTATCGCGCGTTGCATCGCGTTTCTCTTATTTTAGGCGCAAACTGCGCCTGCTTCCTTGGCCTCATCTTTTTTACAGACAAGACAATTGCGCGACCTTTCGGCCTTTCTGCTACCGGACCAGCGCCGATGCCAGATCGACAAAGGGCGCAAGATTGTAGCGAAACTCATGGGTCTTTTGCGTGATCGTGATCGCGCGCAGACCTGTAGCGTGACCTTAGCGGGGTTATGGCACCGATGACAATGGCCTTTTTTTCCGATCGCGGAAAGATGGCCGGCCTTCGAGCCGGTGTCTTGTCCGCCAGGGCGGCCGCAAAAAACCGCGCCTCTAAAGCGATCTTTGCGCACGCTTGCAGATATACGCGGTCGCCTTAGTGGGGCTTTCCATCAACCACCGGTCGCAAAGCCCGCGGACCCAGTCGGGTTGCGATTTCGCAGCATCATTGAGCCAGTTCGCCACCGAATCCTGGACATAGCGCGCGGGGTCGCTGCGAAGCGGTTCCAGGACCGGCAAGCCCAAAGCGGGCTCTTCCTGAAAGGCCGCGATGTGTTTGCACCAAACGCCGCGCGGGCGGATCGCCTCGCAAGCGTAACGCCGCAAGAATTCCGAAGGCTCCGTCGTCCAAGCGGCCAATAGCGCCACCGCCGCTTGCGGTTGTGATGCCAAATGCGGGCGCAGCGCCAGCCATGCCCATTCGCGCACGCCAAAATGGTGGTCATCAGCCAAGGGGCGAATGGCACCAAGCCGGGCTTGCAGGCTCAGATCATTCATCTGCGAAACGGTGTAACAGGCCCACCCCCGTATTGTGTCAGACGGATGAGATTGCTGCGCTGCCAGGCCCGCATCTTTGACACCCGCAAGCAACCCTGCCGCAATGGCCATACGCTGGGTAATGCCCATCCCCTTGGCTGCATCCATCCGGCCCGCGATGTCTTCCCCCGCAAACGGGAATGCCGCAGCCATGAGCACGGCAAAATCGACCGCAAGACCATCGGTCAGGGTTCGCGATTCGACCTGACCAGCGTTCAACTGCGCCAAAACACCCGGGTCAAGATCCGTGACCTTGCGCCCCTTTGCACTTGCAGATTTTGCCATTCCTAACCCCAAAACGGCTCAAAGATACTCTTGCCGTTGCAGGCCGTATTTCGCCATCTTTTCATTCAATGTCCGGCGCGGCAGGCACAATTCATCCATCACCGCCGTGATCGAACCACGATGGCGGCGCATGGTATTGTCGATCAACATCTTCTCGAAGCTTTCGACATATTCCTTCAATGGCTTGCCCTCGGTGGTCATCGCCATGCCGGTCTCCTCGGTATCGGCCATCAACAGCGACGCGATCGAACCTGATCCACGACGGTTTTGCAAAACCGCGCGCTCGGCCACATTGATCAACTGGCGGACATTGCCAGCCCATGGCGCTTGCAAAAGTTGCGCCGCCTCTTGGGCGGTTACTTGCGGCGCGTCGCAGCCGTATTCTTCGGCGAATTGTTCCGTCATGCGGGCAAAGAGCGTCAAGATATCTTCGCCACGCGACCGCAAAGGCGGCAACATGATCTTGAGCGCGGAAAGCCGGTAATAAAGATCGGGGCGCAGCGCGTCTTCCACGGTGCGGCCCACTTCGTGGTCGTTGCAGATCGCGATAATGCGGGTTTCGGCGGGTGTGCCTTGATCGTTGATAAAGGTCAAAAGCCGTGCCTGAAGGCTATGACTCAGCGCTTCGACATCCTCCAAAACCAACGTGCCGCCGCGCGCCTCTTCCACCAAGGGAATGGCGCCGCCTTCGTCCATCGGCCCGAATAGCTTGGGGCCCAGCACATCTTCGCTGAAGGCCGCACAGCTGACCATCACGAATTTCTTTCCCGCACGCGGCCCCACCGCATGCAAAGCATGGGCAACCAGCGTCTTGCCGGTGCCGGTTTCGCCGTCGATAAGAACGTGGCCGTCGGCCTGCCCAAGATCAAGAATATCCTCGCGCAGCCGCTCCATCGCCGGTGACGCGCCGATCAGCTTTTTCATCAAGACGGTGCCGTCTGACAATTCCTTGCGCAAGGCACGGTTATCAAGCGTCATCCGCCGCGATTGGCTGGCGCGTTTGGCAAGTTCGGTCATACGATCCGGGTTGAAGGGCTTTTCAAGAAAATCAAAGGCCCCGACCCGCATCGCCTCAACCGCCATCGGCACATCACCGTGGCCAGTGATCATGATCACCGGCAAGCCGCTGTCCACGCTCATCAGTCGTTTAAGGAAGGCCATGCCGTCCATACCCGGCATCTTGATGTCAGACACTATCACACCGGGGTAATCCGCGCCGATGGATTTCAGCGCATCTTCGGCGCTGGGGAAGGTTTCCGTGTCAAACCCCGACAGGGCCAGCCATTGGCTGATGGATTGCCGCATGTCTTGTTCGTCATCGACAATCGCCACTTTCATTGCGCGCGCCATATATTATCACTCCGCCGCTTCGGTCTTTTCATTCAAGAGCGGTAGTTGGACCTCAAACACCGCTCCGCCGCCAGTCGTTCCGTCTTTTGGCGCATTGCGCGCAATCAGTCGGCCCCCAAGGTCGTTGATGATACCAGATGAAATGGCAAGCCCCAAACCAACACCGTCCCCGGGCTTCTTGGTCGTGTAGAAAGGCTCAAAAAGATTATCCAGCTCGGCTATCCCCTCGCCATTATCGGTCACCGTCAGGACCGCCAGATCACCCCCCTTTAGGGTAAGATCTATCTGCGGTTCGGCCACGTCTTTGGTTGCGTCAAGAGCGTTGCGCAAGAGGTTGATAATCACCTGCTCCAACCTGATCCGGTCGGCCATGACCACAACCGCAAAACGCGGCATTGAGCGGGTGATCTTGACCGATCTTGTGCGCAAGGTCGGCTCCATCATCGACAAAGCACCAGAGACGCAAGACCTAACGTCTATTGGCTCAAACGCATCGCCGCCTTTTCTGGCGTAGCTTTTCAGCTGCCGGGTAATCGCCCCCATCCGTTCAATCAGATCATCGATGCGCTGGAAGCTGGCAATCGCCTCTTCGCTGCGCTTTCGCTGCATCAAAAGCCGTGCGCCGGCAAGATAGGTTTTCATAGCCGCAAGCGGCTGGTTCAGCTCGTGGCTGACAGAGGCCGACATCTCACCCAAAGCCGCCAGTTTTGAGGATTGCGCCAGCGTCTGTTCGGCCACGGCCAAGTCTTTTTGCGCCTTCTCACGCTCGGCGATCTCTCGCTTTAGCCTGACGTTCAACTGGCGCAATTCCGCCGACTCTTTCCGGATTATCGCGGTTTCAACATGGGCCCGGCGCGACAGCCAGTAAAAGGCACCCGCCAAAAACAGCGCAAACCCCATGATTTCCAGCGCCAGAACCGCATTCACCCGGTCGCGGATCGAATCGTATGGGGTGAAACTGACCAACCGCCACCCCCGGAAGGGAATGCGCGCATCAGAACGCATCACCGCGACGCCCTGCAAATAGGCATCCGGGGCGGTATTCGCCCAATCTGTCGTAGCCTGAATGGCGCGCTGAATGGCAGAGGGCGCGGAGCGTACTTCCAGCGCTTCACCAACGGTAAGCCCGCGCCAGCGCGGCTCTGTGGACAGCACAATCCTGCCTTGGCTGTTCATGACCGCAACGGCATTCGCCTCATTCCCCCAAGCTCGTTCGAACTTGGCTAGTTCAACCCCAACCATGATGACCCCAACAAGTTGCCCGTTGGAACGCACGGCACGCGAGAAAGAAAACTCAAAGCCGCCCGTGTCACGTTCGGTCACAGAAAAGACCGTCTCTCGCATTCGTTGGGCCTGCACGAAACCTGCATCTGTGCCCAGATTCCGACCAATCCACGTACGATCGGTGGCCGCCACAACCCGCCCCGTAAGGTCAAGAAGCTGGATCGAAGAGGCCGAAATTTCGCTTTGGGCGGAAATCAGCAGCTGCGAAGACGACGTATAAGCGGATGTCTCAAGCGCCGTGATCAAGCCCGGATCACGCGCCAGCAGCAGCGGTACAACCGAGGTACGCTGCACCTCGGACAAGATCTGACCGGTGTAAAGTGCCAGCCGAACCTCGGCGCGGTTTCTGGTGGTGTCAGTAAATCGTTCAGCCAAAAAGGAATTGGTGACCCAGATGACAGTAACCGCCGCCGCGATAAAAGCCACCAATAGCGGCAAAAACCACCACGGATTGCGGCCAACCCGGCCAACTGACGCATCTTGCTGAACAACAGCGTTATTCGTGCTGTCGTCTTGCACTTGCGCAGATGTCTTGGTGCTCTTGCCCATAGAGGCAAGTTTAGGTTGCTCGGGCTTGCCGCTCAAGCGTCCAACGTCACGCAATAGCCATCGAATCCATTAACGAGCGGAAAAGCACCGATCCGCTGGCGCTGCCATGTGCGGCTTCAACCATACGTTCGGGATGCGGCATCATGCCCAGCACCCTGCGGTTAGCAGATAAGACACCCGCAATATCGGCCATCGCGCCGTTCGGGTTATCTTGGTAGGTAAAGGCAATCCGGTCATCGCCCTTCAAGCGAGCCAGTTCTTCTGTGGTCACCGTGTAATTGCCATCATGATGCGCCACGGGAATACGAAATACATCGCCCTTATGCCATCCGCTGGTAAAGCCACTGTCAGCCGTTTCGACTTTCAGATCAACGGGTTTGCACACGAACTTAAGACCCGCATTGCGCATCAATGCGCCGGGCAAAAGGCCGGTTTCGGTCAAGACCTGAAAGCCATTGCAGATCCCCAATACATAGCCGCCGCGGGCCGCAAAATCCTTCACCGCACTGGCCACGGGTGATTGCGCCGCAATCGCCCCACAGCGCAGATAATCGCCAAAGGAAAAGCCCCCCGGAATGCCGACAATATCGACGCCCTTGGGCAAATCCGCATCCTTGTGCCAGACTTTTACAACCTCAGCACCCGCGCGTTCAAATGCCACGGCAAGGTCGCGGTCGCAGTTCGATCCGGGAAAGGTGATGACGGCAGCTTTCATGGGCGATCTCCTTGGGGCCTCTGTTTGGCCCGGCCATAACGCAAAGACGCCCCGGGGGCCAGTATATTTGCAGCCAACCGGCCAGCGAGGAATGCGGACGGCCATGGAACGGCGGCTGGACCTCTGTCGCCAATCCAGACAACATTGTTCGCACAAGCCCTGTGCCACATCATCGCGGTGCCTGACATAACCGCCTGTTGTTGCGTGATCTGACGCTTTGTATGATAGCAGCACCGGCTGAAGATGCGCTGGATCCGGCAGGCGATGGGAGGCATTCGACAATGGCGTTCACATTGCGTCAGCTAAACTATTTCGTGGTCGTGGCGGAACATGGCTCGGTCAGCCATGCGGCCCGAACCCTGTCCATTTCCCAAAGTGCGATCACCGAGGCCGTGAAAGAGCTTGAGGCAGATCTGGGTGTCAAACTGTTTGAGCGTCATTCACGTGGGCTGAACATTACCCATGACGGGCATCAATTCTTGCGCCACGCCTCTGCAATATTGGGGAGTGTCTCCAGCGCACGGCACGCGTTGAGATCGCAGCGCGATACGGTGTCGGGCGATTTGCATCTTGGCGTGACCTCGCTCATGGCGGGCTATGTCTTGTCTGATCTTTTGGCGAAATTCCGGCGGGTGAACCCCCATGTCACCGTTACCGCGATCGAGGATAATGGCGAATACCTTGAACATCTTTTGATCGGCGGTGAATTGGACGTGGCAGTCATGATCACCTCCAACCTGCGGGAGAAAAGCGCGCTGCATGTCGAGATTCTCGATGTCTCTCCGTTCCGACTTTGGCTCCCATTGGGGCATCCTTTGTCGCAACAAGAAAGCATCACTCTTGCCGATGTGGCCCGCGAACCGCTGATCATGCTTAACATGGACGAGATGGAAAAAGAGGCGGTCAATGCCATCTCGGCGCTGATGAGCCGCCCCAACATCGCCTTTCGGACCCGCTCGGTCGAGGCGGTGCGATCGCTTGTTGCGACTGGCGCGGGTGTGGCTGTGCTTCCTGATCTTGTTTACCGCCCCTGGTCGCTGGAGGGCGACAAGATTGACGCGCGCGATGTGTCGGGTGAATTGCCGGTTGTGCAGGTCGGGATCGTGTGGCGCAAAGGATCGCCGCTGCCCGATAGCGCGCGCGAATTCATCGCCATCGCACAGGCGCATCAATCGCAAAAAGACCGGTGATATCGAGAAAACCAATATCACATTTCTGATTATTGAATTTGCGACTTCAACAAGAAGAAAGCACCCTGTTCGCAATTCGAATGGCGCAATGCTCGCCCAAATTTCCTAACAGGGAGAACTGCTATGCTTAAGGCCTTAAAATCTTGTACCGCATTGACGGTCGCGATCGTTGTTGGTGCCCAGCCGGTTGTGGCACAGATGCTTACCGAAGTCGGCCCCGGCGAAGGCCAGGTGAACATCGTGGCTTGGCCAGGCTATATCGAGCGCGGCGAAACCGACCCCGCCTTCGATTGGGTGACCAAATTCGAACAAGCCACCAGCTGTAAGGTGAATGTCAAGACAGCCAATACCAGCGATGAAATGGTCGCGTTGATGAACGAAGGCGGGTTCGACCTTGTCACAGCCTCTGGCGACGCAAGCCTTCGGATGGTTGCAGGTAACCGCGTGCAGCCGATCAACATCGACCTGATCCCAAGTTGGAGCACCGTCGATGACCGTCTGAAAGAAGCGCCTTGGCACTTTGTCGACGGCGTCCACTACGGCACGCCCTATATGTGGGGGCCGAACGTGCTGATGTATTCCACTGAGGTCTTTGCCGAAGCGCCGACAAGCTGGAACGTTGTATTTGACGCGATGAACCTTCCCGATGGTCAGCCCAATGCGGGCCGCGTGCAGGCCTATGACGGCCCGATCCATATTGCGGATGCCGCCAACTATCTGATGTTTCACCAACCCGACCTTGGGATCACTTCGCCTTATGAGCTGACGCAGGTCCAATATGACGCGGCCCTTGATTTGTTGCGCGGCCAGCGCAAGCTGGTCAGCCGCTACTGGCATGACGCGTTCATCCAGATTGATGACTTCAAGAACGAAGGTATGGCCGCATCGGGGTCATGGCCGTTTCAGGTCAACCTGTTGCAAGGTGACGGCGCGGCCGTAGCCTCGACCATTCCGCAAGAAGGTGCGACCGGATGGGCCGACACCACCATGATGCATGTCGATGCGGCAAATCCCAACTGTGCCTATATGTGGATGGAACATTCGCTGGCGTCCAACCTGCAGGCGGACCTTTCGGTTTGGTTCGGTGCGAACCCTGCGGTTCCTGCCGCCTGCACCGACGGGCGCGGGATGCAGACCGCTGAAGGCTGCACATTGAACGGTCTGGACCAATTTGAGCGGATCAAATTCTGGACCACGCCAGTGTCGGCTTGCAAAAGCCAAGATGAATGTGTGCCCTATTACCGTTGGGTGTCCGATTATATCGGCGTCATTGGCGGGCGCTAATCACTCCACAACCTGATATTGCCTTGCCGGACGGTCCCGGCAAGGCGCCAATTTGGTCGGATCAGCAATGACAGCAGCGGTTAAATTCAGCGGCGTTTCGCGGCATTTCGGACCTGTCCGCGCGGTCGACAACGTCGATCTGGAGATTGCGGAGGGCGAGTTTTTTGCGATGTTGGGCCCCTCTGGCTCCGGCAAAACCACCTGCCTGCGCCTGATCGCGGGGTTTGAACGCCCCACAGCTGGCATCATTGAGGTTTTTGGCCAAAACATGGGGGAGGTTCCGCCCTATAAACGCGCCGTCAACACCGTGTTTCAAGACTACGCCCTGTTTCCGCATCTCAATGTGATCGATAATGTGGCTTACGG
>JBAUHP010000371.1:0-1836 GCA_049680345.1 Albidovulum sp.
GAGGTATTCTCACCCGACGAAATCTTCACGTTTTCACCTGATGAGCTGGCCACATCGGATGTAACCTTTCTGGTTGCCCGCGATGAAGGCACGGCCCTTGGCTGCGTGGCCATGGTAGATTGCGGCGATTACATCGAGGTCAAGCGGCTTTACACAGCGCCTGCGGGGCGCGGGCGCGGGCTGGCAAAGGCATTGATGGCCGCGCTGGAAGCCAAGGCCAGATCCGCGCGAAAATCCTTCATCCGGCTGGAAACCGGCGATGCCTTGGTGCCCGCCGTCGCCCTATACCGCGCCCTTGGATTTGGTACCCGCGGCCCCTTTGGCGATTACCCCGAACACCCCGCCAGCCTGTTCATGGAGAAGGTCTTATGAGCGGTATGAACCAAGGCACCGGCCACTGCTTTTGCGGTGCCGTAAGCTACGCCTTCAGCGGCCCGCCCAACTGGCAGGCGCATTGCCACTGCGAAAGCTGCAGACGCAATTGTTCGGCCCCCTACACCAGCTTTTTCGGCATCAATCACGACAGGTGGCGCTGGACCGGCACGAAGCCTGCGGTTTTTGCCTCGGCCCCCGGCGTCAAACGGCATTTTTGCGCGACTTGTGGCACACCGATGGCCTATGAAAACACCCGTTGGTCGCATGAGATCCATTTTTATGCCGCCAGTCTGACCGATCCCAACGTATTCAAGCCTGATCAGCAGGTTCATGTGGATGAACGCCTTCACTGGGTGGCTATCGACGAGGATTTACCGCGCCGATACAGCCCCCGACAAATGCAGCCTAAGGAAGATTTCACCGCACTTCTGGCGCTGATCCAGCAAAGCTTTGCCTATATGAACGGTGTCGTTGATCCGCCGTCCTCGGCCACCCGCTTGACCGTGGATCTGATCGCTGATCAGGCCCGAGACGGCGAGATCTGGGTTATGGAAGATCTGGGCCAGCCGATCGCTTGCATGTTCTTGAACTCCGAACCGGGCCAGCTTTACCTTGGCAAGATGGCCGTAGCAGAGGCGCAGCGCGGTCACGGCCTGTCGCGCCAATTGATCGACCATGCGAAAGCACGTGCCGATGCGCTTGGCCTGCCCAAAATCGTGCTTGAATCGCGCATCGAACTGACCAAGGTCCACAAGGCTTTTCGGGCCATGGGATTTGTCCAGACCGCACAAACCGCGCATCAAGGCTATGATCGCCCAACCATGCTGACCTTCACGCGGCTTTTGAATTAGGCATCCGCCAGCTTACTGATCCGTGTGCGCCACAGCGTAAACAGCCCCGCCGCCACCACGATGCCCGCGCCGATGATCACATTCATGCGCAAAGTCTCGTCAAAAACCACGACGCCAAGAATGGCGATGAAGACCAGTTGCAGATAGGCGAAGGGTTGAATGGCCGAAGCCTCCGCCACTTCATAGGCCCGGATCATCAGGTAATGGCCGGTGGCCGCCGTTACGCATAACACCGCCATCCAGATCCAGTCGGGCCGCGCCATCGCCTGCCAGTGCCACAAACCGATCGGGGTCATAGCCACAACACCAATGATGCCGACCCAGAAGAATGACACGGAAGCCGCATCCTTTTGCGCCACAAAGCGGGTCAAAAGCCCGTAAAGCGCGAAAAGCGTCGCCGCCAGCAGCGGGATCAGCGCTATGGGAGAGAACACCCGCAGCCCCGGCTGCAACACCACCAAGATGCCGACAAAGCCGATGGCAATCGCCGTCCAGCGCCGCCACCCGACGCGTTCGCGCAAAACCGGGCCGGACAAAGCGGCGACAAGCAAGGGATAGCAGGTGAAAACCGCATGGGTTTCGACCAAGCCCAGCTGCACATAGGCAAAGA
>JBAUHP010000372.1:0-4393 GCA_049680345.1 Albidovulum sp.
ATGACCGACAGCCCCAGCCAACCCGACGCGCCGCTTTATGCGGCCCATGAACCGGTGTTTCCGCGCCGGGTCAAAGGCAATTTTCGCAACCTCAAATGGCTGATCATGGTGGTAACGCTTGGCATCTACTATCTGGTGCCCTGGATCCGCTGGGACCGTGGCCCCGCATTGCCTGACCAAGCGGTTTTGGTCGATCTGGCCAACCGGCGGTTTTTCTTCTTCATGGTCGAGATATGGCCAGATGAATTCTACTTCGTCGCGGGCCTGTTGATCATGGCGGGGCTGGGGCTTTTCTTGTTCACTTCGGCTCTGGGCCGTGTGTGGTGTGGCTATGCCTGCCCGCAAACGGTCTGGACCGATCTGTTCATTCTGGTTGAACGTTGGATCGAAGGCGACCGCAACGCGCGGGTCCGGTTGTGGAACCAAAAATGGGATGGCCGCAAGATCCGGCTGCGGCTGTTCAAGTGGTTGGTCTGGCTGATTATCGGGCTGGCGACGGGCGGGGCTTGGGTGTTTTACTTCACTGATGCGCCCAAGCTTTTGGCCGATCTGGCGGCGGGGGCGGCGCATCCGATTGCTTACGGCACGATTGCGGTGATGACGCTGACCACCTTCTTCTTTGGCGGTTTTGCGCGCGAACAGATTTGCATCTACGCCTGCCCATGGCCGCGCATTCAAGCGGCGATGATGGACGAAGATACTTTGGTCGTCGCTTATCGCGACTGGCGCGGAGAGCCGCGCGGCAAGCTCAAGAAATCCGGTGACGATGTGGTGCAGGGCGACTGTATTGATTGCATGGCTTGCGTGAATGTCTGCCCGATGGGGATCGACATTCGCAAAGGGCAGCAGTTGGAATGCATCACCTGCGCCTTGTGCATCGATGCTTGTGATGAGGTGATGGACCGCATCGGCAAACCGCGCGGCCTGATCGCTTATATGGCGCTCAAAGATGAAGGCGACGAACGCGCCGGGGGTGCAGCCAAGAACATCTGGAAGCATATCTTCCGCCCCCGCACCTTGCTTTACTCGGCGCTTTGGGCCGGGGTCGGCGTGGCGATGATTGTGGCCTTGTTCATGCGCTCACCGATTGGGTTCAACGTGACGCCCACCAGAAATCCGCTGTTTGTGACGCTGGCCGATGGCACCATCCGCAACACCTATGAATTGCGCTTGCACAACAAACACGGCGAGAATCGCCCCTTTGAAATCACGGTCAGTTCCGAGGCGGCCCTGACCTTGTCGCTGGAAGGGCAAAGCCAGGCGGTGGTGACCGTGCCCGCCGATGCGACCGCGACCCAGCGTATCTATGTCGCGGCCGCGCCAGGCAGTGCAGGCGCGATGGCCAAACGGACGGATCTGCGCATCTGGGTGACCGACATGCACGAAGAAGGCGACCGGGTATATGCCGACACGGTCTTTAACGGAAAAGGGAAATAAGATGACGGGCGAATTGACGGGTCGAAAGGTTTTCATGATCACAGCCGCTTTCTTTGGCGTCATCATCGCGGTCAATCTGACAATGGCGATCAAGGCGGTGCAGACTTTTCCGGGGCTTGAGGTTCCCAATTCCTACGTGGCAAGCCAAAGCTTTGACCGCGAGATGGCGGCGCAAAAGGCTTTGGGCTGGAGCTTGTCGCATAGCTATGAAAGCGGGCAACTGACCTTGCGCTTCCTTGACCGCGCCGGGGCACCAATCAAGGTGGCGGCGCTGACCACGGTCTTGGGCCGCACCACCGAGGCCGCCCAGGACATGACGCCCGATTTCACCTATTCAAACGGTGTCTATTCCGCGCCCGTGGCGCTTGATCGCGGCAAATGGATGATCTTGCTCGAGGCACAATCTGCCGATGGCATAAGGTTTCACCAGCGCCTTGACCTTGTTGTAAAGGGCTAAACCCATGTCCGTCGCGGCCTGTCCCGCCTGTATTGCCCTGCCAGCGCCCGAGGTATTGGCGCAAAACCGCGCGCTTATGGCGGCCGCAGGGCTGGTTTTGTCGGTGCCGGATGCCGCAGATGCGGCAGCGATTTCGTCAATCGAAGCGGCCTTGCTGGCCGTGCCGGGTGTTGGGGCAGCAAGGGTCAATCTGACCCGGCGGCGGGTGGAGGTGCAAGCCACACCAGCGGTGACGCCAGAACGGCTGATCGCCTGTCTGGCGGATGCGGGCCATGTGGCGCTGGAACTTGACCCCGGCCTTTTGACCACAACCGCATCAGAGGCGCGCGCGCGCGATTTGCTGATGCGGCTGGGCGTTGCGGGCTTTGCGATGATGAACATCATGTTGCTGTCTGTGGCGGTCTGGTCGGGGGCCGAGGCCGCAACCCGCGATCTGTTTCATTGGATAAGCGCCGCGATTGCGCTGCCGGTTCTGGCTTTTTCCGGGCAGCCGTTTTTTGCCAGCGCCTGGGCCTCACTTCGCGCCGGGCGGCTGGGGATGGATGTGCCGATATCGCTGGCGCTGATCTTGTCGGTGTCAATGTCGCTATATGAGACCGCGCAGGGCGGAGAGCACGCCTATTTCGATGCGGCGGTATCCTTGTGCTTTTTCCTTTTGGCCGGACGCTATCTTGATTACCGCAGCCGGGCCGCCGCGCGGTCTGCCGCGGAAGAGCTGTCGGCCTTGGAAGTGCCGCGTGCGATACGGCTTGTCGGCGGGGCCGAGATGCTGGTGCCGGTGGCGGAACTGGCTGTGGGCGATCATTTGCGGGTGCGGCCGGGGGCGCGGATGCCGGTTGACGGGGTGGTGCTGGCGGGCGCGTCAGAGCTTGACCGATCGCTTTTGACCGGCGAAACCCAGCCTGTGCAGGTCTGCGAGGGCGCCATGGTCAGCGCGGGCGAGGTCAACCTCACCGGGCCTTTGACGCTGCGGGTAACGGCGGCGGGGCGCGACAGCTCGTTGCAGCGCATGGCCGATCTGGTGGCCGTGGCCGAAACCGCCAAGAACCGCTATGCGTCACTGGCCGACCGGATGGCGCGCGCCTATGCGCCCATCGTTCACATTCTGGCGCTGGCGGCCTTTGCGGGCTGGATGATCCGCACCGGTGGAGATGTACGCCATGCCGCCAATATCGCGGCGGCGGTGCTGATCATCACCTGCCCCTGCGCGCTGGCGCTTGCGGTGCCTGCGGTGGTGACCGCAGCCTCTGGCCGCCTGTTTCGCCGGGGGCTGTTGATCAAGCAAGGCACTGCACTGGAACGGCTGGCCGAAGTGGATGTGGTGATTTTCGATAAGACCGGCACCTTGACCATGGGATTACCCGAAGTGGCCGGTCTTGCAGCGCTAAGCAATGACGAACGCGGTGTCGCGGCGGCCTTGGCGGGCGCGTCGGCGCATCCTTTGTCGCATGCATTGTCACAGGCCTTGCGCGCCGATGGGGTTGCAGCGGCGGATGTGACCACGGTGAAGGAAACTGCGGGCTACGGGGTCGAAGGCCAATGGCAGGGGCAAAGGGTGCGCTTGGGGCGCGCGGAATGGCTGGGTGCTACGGCAGCTGACGGCACGGCAAGCTGGCTGCAAATCGGTGGCACCCCGGCGCGGGCTTTGCACTTTACCGACGCATTGCGCCCAGGGGCCGCCGAGGCGGTTGGTGCGCTAAAGGCGCAAGGGCTGCGGGTGATGCTGCTTTCAGGCGATACCGCAGGCCCGGTGGGTGATTTGGCCGATAGGCTTGAGATTGCGGAATGGCGCGCCGGGTTGCTGCCAGCAGAAAAGGCCGCCGTGATCGCCGATCTGGCCGGTTCGGGGGCAAGGGTGCTTATGGTGGGGGATGGGCTGAACGACACATTGGCGCTGGCCTCTGCCCATGTCTCCATCTCGCCCGCGTCGGCGCTTGAGGCCGCGCGCGTGGCCTCGGACATCGTGCTTTTGGGTCAGGATCTGGCCCCGATCGCCGAGGCGCGGCGCATCGCGGTGCAGGCCCGGCGGCGGATCAAGCAAAATTTCGCACTGTCGCTGGGCTATAACCTGCTGGCTGTGCCTTTGGCGCTGACAGGTCTGGTCACGCCGCTGATCGCGGCCCTGGCGATGTCGGCGTCGTCCTTGAGTGTCACGCTGAACGCAATGCGTCTGAAATAGAGGATATGCGATGGAGATGCTCATCTATCTGATCCCGATCTCGCTTGGCCTTGGGGCTTTGGGGCTTGCAGCCTTCCTATGGGCGCTGAAAGCGCGCCAATTCGACGATCCGAAGGGCGATGGAGAGCGGATCTTGCGCAAAGATTGGGACGATCACCCGCGCCAGTGACGCATCGAACCAGTGACGCATCGAACCAGTGACGCATCGAACCCGTGACGCCTCAGGCGCCGGGGTTCAGCACCAGGCATTCGGTCCCGCGCGCCGCAAGGCGACGGCATGCCATTTCAGCGGTTTCTTGGGAAAGCCCGACGAAATTCGC
>JBAUHP010000373.1:0-2448 GCA_049680345.1 Albidovulum sp.
AATCCTGAAAGTGGCAAAGGCGAGCTTCTGGTCGCCGCTCCGACGATGATGCGTGGCTATTGGCGGCAGCGGGATTTGGGGCCGGATCATGACGCCCGCCATTTCGTTGATCTGCCGGATCAGGCCAACCAACCGCGCCGCTATTACAAGACCGGTGACATTGTCTGGCAAGACGCGGCGGGGCTTTACTATTTCAGCGGTCGGGCCGACCGGCAGATAAAGGTGCGCGGCGCGCGGGTAGAACTTGATGAAGTTGAACTTGCGCTGGAATCGCATCCTTTGGTCAGCGAGGCCGCAACGATACTTGCCGAAAACGGCTCTGTTCTTGCATCTTTTGTGGTTTTGATCCCCGGCGCATCGCTAAGTGAGACGACATTGATCGACCACCTGTCAAAGCGGCTGCCACCCCATTCCCGACCGCGCAGCATAACCGTGCTGCCCGCATTTCCGCGCACGACCACCGACAAGATTGATCGCAAAGCATTGTGCAAGTTGCCAAGGACACAATGATGAACCAACAAGACACCAAGGCCCAAGCGATTCTTGGCTATATTGAAACGGCCCTGTTGAACGGGCGCGCGATTGCACATGATGAAGAGCTGTTGTTATCGGGCCTGCTGGATTCGCTTGCCGTTGCATCCTTGGTGGCCGAGGCAGAGCGGGTCGGCGGTATCAGAATTCCGCCGCAAGACGTGACAATCACGAATTTCACCACGGTCGATACGATAATTGCCTATATCGAAAAGGCAGGCCCAAAATGACCAGCAGCCGCAAAGTTCCGCTGACGCAAAGCCAGACATTGATCTGGGCCGGGCAGGCGCTGGCCGCAGACTGTCCGCTTTACAATATGGTCTGGCGGTTCGATTTTCACGGGGCGATTGACCCCGCGCGCTTTGCCCAAGCCTTTCAAGCGGTTGTTGCCGGGTCAGACGCCTTGGCGGCGCGCTTTGTCGGAAATGCGGGCCTGCCGGATCAGATCGTGCCCGATGATCTGCCGCCTTTCCCCGAGGTGCTTGATTTCAGCGATCATGCCGATCCGCAAGCGGAGGTGACCGCGTGGATTAACGAAGATGCCACCCGCCCGATTGATCTTTCACAAGCCAGCTTTCGCACCCGGCTGATCCGGCTTGGGGATAGGCATTGGGTTCACTATTTCAACCAGCACCATATTGCGACCGATGCGATATCGGGTGCTTTGGTGTTTCGCGCCGTGGCGACGCGGTATAAGAATCTGGCACGCAATGATGCCAAAACAGAGCCTAACACACCACAATTTGCTGATTTCGCCCGGCGCGAGGGGGCGGCTCGTGCCGATGGCAGCCTGACCCAGGCGAAACGCCATTGGGAAGACACTGCCGCCGGAAAGGCCCGATCCTCTGCCCCCTATGGCCAGACCCGTGATGCATCTTTGCCCACATCGCGCCGCATCAGCATTCCTTTCGGCAAAGATCGATCTGACCGGCTGCGGCATCTGGCGACAGACCCGCGTTTTGCGAGCTTTAGCGCCGATTTATCGATCTTCGGGCTGTTGGCCACCGTTTATGCGGCCTATCTTGCCCGCGTGACCGGAGATGCAATTGTCCGCATTGGCGCGCCCTCACATAACCGGACCCAACCGCAAGACAAGGAAACCATCGGGCTGTTCATCGAGATGTTCCCGATCACGGTGGTAGTGGAGCCCGATGATACATTCACCACACTGTTCCAACGGGTTCTGGAAGCGCTGTTTGTCTATCTACGCAACGCCAAGCCCGGCGCAAGTTCGGTGGCGACTGCGGGGCTGTTTCATGCGGTTCTCAACTATATGCCGGTGGCCTACGGCGATTTTGCCGGGGTTCCAACCGATGTGGCCTGGCTGCATCCGGGTGCCCATGACGGCCAGCATGTTATTCGCTTGCATGTCTATGACTTCAACGGCTCGGGCCGTTTGACGGTTGAGATGGATTTTAACGCCGCGGTGTTTGACCCGGCCGAGGCGGAACAGGCGGCAGGCCATTTCTTGACGCTTTTCGACGCACTTTTGGCTGATGGTGATGCGCAGCCTGCCAAAACCGCCTTGCTTGGCGATGCCGACCGCCCTTTGGCACTGGCTGATGGCCCCAAGCAATCCGAACCCAGCGGCACAATCCTTGAGGGGTTCCGCCGCAATGTTGCCAGGGCAAGCGATGCTGCGGCCCTGACATGCGGCGCGGTACGGCAAAGCTACGGCGATCTTGATCGCGCGTCCGACAGTTTTGCCGCGCGCCTGCAAGACGTGGGCGTGCAGCCGGGTGACGGCGTTGCGATCATTGCAAGGCGCACGCCCGCGCTTGTAGCTTGCATGATTGGCACGCTTAAGGCCGGAGCCTATTTCGTCCCTATTTCGGCGGATACGCCGGTTGAGCGGGTGGGGGCCATTCTTTCGCAGCTTCGTCCAGCTTGCGTTATTGTCGATGAAACGACGGCCCC
>JBAUHP010000374.1:0-14953 GCA_049680345.1 Albidovulum sp.
TCAAGCCAATCGACAAGACCGCCTGCATGCGCCTCTTCCCATAGGGCACCAAAGCGCGCGCTGATCTTCGCATCAACCGCATCATCAGCCTTGTACCAGCCCTCAGTGCCAAGCTCATCCAGCCAGAACGCCAAAACCGCATCTATCGTCGCCATCACCCTCACCTTACGAAACCAAGCCTATGCTAAAGGTCGCAGGTCTTTTGCCATATGGCTAGGGGTTTTGGGGGTCTTCGGTTGGGCTTTCGCTATGGGCCTCCAATGCGGCCTCAATCGCGATGGCCCCCGCAGAGGGTGACAATGGCGTAAAGCTATAGATTTGATCGGGGTTTTGCACCACACGGCGGCGCGTCATCCGCCATCCGGCATAGGCCGCAAGGGCGATGAACAAGACCGCCATGAAGAGGAAAAAGCCCGATGGCCCGAAGACCGACATCATCCAAGCGGCAATCATCGGGCCGGTTATCGCCCCCAGACCATTGATGAAGATCAGCCCGGCAGAGGCCGCCGCCATATCGGCATTGTCCAAGAAGTCATTGGTATAGGCGACCAGCAAGGAATAAAGCGGGTTCGACATACCGCCCATCACCATGCCCATGACCAAAAGCACAGCGAAGCTGCCCGAAAACAGCGCGGCCAATATCGTGGCCAATGCGCCCACAACAGAAAGCCACAAGATCAGCGGGCGCCGGTCGATCCGGTCCGAGATCCAGCCGATCGGGTATTGAAAGACCAACCCCCCGAAATAGATCGCAGCCACAAAGATCGAGAGGTTCTTGACGCTTAGCCCCGCCTCGGTGCCCCAGACCGAGACCATGCCAAATTGCGCCGAGAACACCCCGCCCAACAAGAATATGCCGACACAGCCAAGCGGCGATGTTGCAAAGAGCTTCTTGAGGCTTAGCGGTTTGGTCAGCTCAAATGCCGGCACCGGGCTGACCGACAGCAAGATCGGCGTAAAGGCGACCGAAACCAGAATTGACGGGATGATGAACAGCATGAACCCCGAGGGGTCGGCAGTGTTCAAAAGGCCTTGCGCTGCGATGATGCCCGACATCTGCATGATCATATAGAATGACAGGGCCTGCCCGCGCGTCTCATTGGTAGAGGCGTCGTTCAGCCAGCTTTCGGCAACGATATAAACGCCCGAGAATGAAAACCCGATTATCACGCGCATCACCACCCAGACCATCCAGTCGGGCACCACGGCAAACATCATCAGCGCCGCCGATATCATCGATGCAAGGGCCGCAAAGACCCGCACATGGCCCACACGGCGGATCATGCCCGGCGTCATCCGCGACCCAAAAAGGAAGCCCACAAAATAGGCGGACATCACGAAGGACATCTGCGTGGTGCTGAACCCTTCAATGCCGCCGCGAATACCAAGCAAGGTGCCTTGCACACCATTGCCCATCATCAAGAGCAGCATCCCCAGAAACAAAGCCCAGGAGTTTCGCATAACCGTCAGCATTGGGGGCCTCGTTCAGGTTTTTGCCAATATAAACGTCGTAGCACAGGTGTCTTGGACATCCGCGACCGACAACAGAGCAGATACGTCACGGAACCAGCAAGGAGGCATCGCCGTAGGAAAAGAACCGATACCCCTCGCGGACCGCATGATCATAAATACCGCGCATCCGGTCTGTGCCCATCAGCGCAGAGACAAGCATCAATAGGGTTGATTTGGGCAGGTGAAAATTCGTCATCAGCGCGTCGGTGACCAAAAAGCGATAGCCCGGATAGATGAAGATATCGGTCGTCCCCCGCCAAGGGTGCATCACGCCGCGCGGATCTGCCGCCGTCTCAATCAAGCGCAGCGCCGTGGTGCCGACCGGAATGATCCGCCCGCCCGCCTTGCGGGTGGCATTGATTTCGGCTGCGGCCGCATCGCTGACCTCGCCCCATTCGGCATGCATCTTATGGGTGGTGACGTCATCCACCTTGACCGGCAAGAAGGTTCCGGCCCCGACGTGTAAGGTCACATGGCTGAAGGAAACCCCCTTGGCCGCAAGGGCCGCCAATAGATCATCATCGAAATGCAAGCTGGCAGTGGGGGCGGCCACCGCGCCCAGATTACGCGCGAAAACGGTTTGGTAATCGGCGCGGTCTTGCGCATCCGGGGCGCGCAAGGCGGCGATATAGGGCGGCAGGGGCATGTCGCCCGCACGGGCCAGGGCCGCGTCAAAATCCTGTCCGCTTTGATCGAACGCAATCACCATCTGGCCCCCGGCAATCGCCATCACTTCGGCCGAAAGATCCGCCGAAAAGCGGATCACTTCGCCCACCTGCAGCTTGCGCAATGGCTTGGCCAAAGCCGCCCAGCCGCCATCCGCGCGGGGTTCAAGCAAGGTCACTTCAATCCGCGCCGTAACCTCGCCTTGCGGGGTAGCGCGCCGCCTTGAGCCTGAAAGCCGCGCCGGGATCACCTTGGTGTCGTTCAAGATCAGCCGGTCGCCGGGCCGCAAGATCTGCACCAGATCGTACACATGGCCATCGCTGATGCCGCCCCCTTCGGCCAAAAGCAAACGCGCCGCACTGCGCGGGCGCACCGGGCGCGTCGCGATCAGCCCTTCGGGCAGATCAAAGTCGAAATCATCAAGTTTCATGGCTCTATCGTCGGTGGGGCTTTGCGAAACAGGTTGCGAAACATCCCCGGCGTCAGGATTGACAGAGGATTGACCGATACCTTGGTCGCGTCCTTAGTGCCGGTCAGCCGGTAATTGAAGCCAAAAAGCCCGTCGCGTTGCCGCGAAAATATCTGCCCGACCCCGTTCAACACATAAATCGGTGAAATCACGCCCTGAAAATCAAGCTGCCCGTTGCCCAAGTCGTATACCCCCGCCGCCGACACCCCCAAAGCCGCCCCCACGGCCGAGCCTTCGCTGATCTCTACCGCGTCGGGGGTCAGGCGAAACTTGCCCGTAACATCGGAAAACACGATGCCCGTGCCTTGCAACTGATTGATCAGGCCAACCACCGATATCGCGTTCAAGAGGCCCGCAAGTTCAGGCGCATTGACAACCCGGATGCCGGTAATGCCCAGCGTGCCATCATAGGTGCCCTCGCCCCCGATGGGGCGCAGGTCAAGCGACAACGTGCCGCCGCGCCCGCTTTCATAGATCCCTGCCGCCGCCATCGCCGCACCCGCATCATTGCTGCGCAGACGAAATGCGCTGCGGCCTGCCGCGGAAGGCTCCATCCGGCCGGTGATGACTGCGCCGCCATTCACACTTCCGCCAAAATCGCCCCGCATCCCGCCATTGCTTGAAAAACTGCCGCGAAACCCGGTAAGCCGAATGCTGTCGCTGACCCGCAATTGATCCAATGCGACCTCCATCGGAGCGGCATCGTCGCCCGCACCGCCCTGCGGGCCAAACCGGGCGCGGCGCAAATCCACCCTGCCTGCGGTCACGTCAACCGCCACGGCGCGCCCGGCACCGCGCCCGGTCAGGGTGATATCGCCGTCAAACCAATCATCAAGGCTGGCCCCGGTAAATTCTGCCCGCGCAAATGCGCCGGCTTCGGTCAAGACGATCTTGCCCGGTGCCTTCAGCCCTGCCGCCTCCAGCGAAAATCGGTCAATCCGGGCGGGCGTGCCAAGCTGCCCGGTGACCTCCAGCTTGCCCGATTGCCCCTGGGCCTTGGTCCATGACACTTCGGGGATGCGTATGGCAGCCCCCACCAGATCGCTTTCAAGCCGGAACTTGGGCTGCGTATCGCGCGCCAGATCAAGGGTGAAAACCCCCTTGGCCTGTCCGGCAATGGCCCCGTCGGGCAAGCTGATCGCGAAGGTTTCAAGCGCCTTTGGCGAAATCTCGATCACGCCGGTCACTTGACTTTGGCCCTTCGCCTCTGGCCCCAAGGCCTGGCTCCAGCCCGCCGTCAGTGGCACATCGTCAAGCGTCGCTGCCCCCGAAATCTCCAGCTTTGCAGGATCCGCCGTGACATCGAGTTCATCCGCCCTCAACACCCGGCCCTTGACGATCTGGTCGGTCCACACATCGCGCAGCTTGCCCTTGACCACATAGCTTACATCAGCCGGTTTCAGATTCTTGATCAGCTTCAGCCGCAGCTTTGCCACGATATCGGCCCTGCCCTCGGCCAGATCGACCGGCTGGCCCGCCTTGCTCAAGAACCGAAAGGGCGGCTCGTCCAATATCGCCAGTGCCGCAGTGACAGAGCTTTCGCTTTTCAGGGTGATTTCCGCATTCGCGGGGATGACCCGGATATCGGGCACTTTGATGACAGTGCCTGCCACATCCAAAGACCCGCCGCGCGGTGCGCGCACCTGCCCCTTATCGACCACCAAGGTGTAGTCATAATCCTCAATCGTCGCATAGCCAGAGCCATCGACAATCGGCGGCAAGGTCTTGAGAAACTTCACCTCGGCGCCGCGAAACTGATAGCCAAGCGCCAGACGCGGCTCTGCGCCGGGGCGCAGGCGCAAGGCGGCCTTCACATCGAACAACTCGCCGGTTGCGACGTTTTCTTGTAACCACAATCTGGTCTTGGGCACCGCCGAAAGTGGCCAGAGCGTCAGCAAGCGCTCCGTCTCAATCGCATCTATTGCCACGTCAAGCGCCACGGCCCAGCCCTCGGCCTCGGCCCCCACTTCGCCTTGCGCGCTGATCTTGTGGCCACGATCCACCAGCACCAATTGGCCAAGGGTCAAACGAAAGGGTGCCAGTTCAAGCTTCAGATCAAGCCAGCCTTCGTTGAAGGTGACGGCAGTGGCAAAAAGCCCCTCGGGGTCGGCCTCAAGCGCGCTTAGCTGGACCTGCCCGACCAAGGTGTCGGGCACACCACCTTCGGGGCCGGACAGATAGGCTTTGCCCACCGCCTTGGTGCGTAAGGCCGGGCTGTCAATGCGCAGATCGCGCAATGTCAGCTCTGAGGTTGCGGGATCGAGACTCAGGCCAAGATGGGCGCTGTCAAAGGCGATGGGTCGGGTGTCTTGAGTGGGCCGCAACGCACCCGCCGCCAGATCAAGATCGGCTTCAAGCGGTTCAAAGCTGCCTTGCGCGGAAATGCCGGTGCTGATGCTGCCCGAAATTGGCGCATCAATCGCCGCCAGCCACGCAAGCGCCGGCAGATGCCCGGCAAGATCACGGGCCGACACCTGCGCCACTTGCGCGTTCAATCTGGTGGCCCCCGATATTTTGTCAGCCGTCAGCGCGAAGTTCGCCCGCGCCAAGGGCAGACCACCGCCCTCTTTCGCTTGCTTTAGCTGCGCGTCGCGGGGCATCTCCAACCCGGTCTGCCCGGAGAGATCAAAGCTTACATCCACGGTTATTTTTTGGTCATCTTGGGCCAAGGTCAGGGCGCTGTCGCGGATTGTCCAGACCTGACCACTGCGCGCATCGTCCCAAAGCACATCCAGTCGGGTGACCTTGATAGAGGTGATGCCGCTTAACACCGGCAGGTCGAACGCCCGCCGCACGGTTTCCAAAATATCCACAGGCCGGAACGACTTGCCCGAAAACCCGGTCGCCCCCGGTGCGATTTCAAGTGCTCCGTCGCGGCCCCGGCGCAAGGCCACGCGCGCGCCGTCCAGCGCAAACCTTCGCGGCTGCAACTGGCCCTTGAGCAACGCCTGCGCATCCAGCGTCGTGCGCAATGCCGTGATCTGCGCAAGCTCGCGCCCGGCGGGCGATTTCAGGGTCACATTGCGCCAGCGGATCTGCGGCAAGAAATCCTGACTGACGACAAGTTCCGCACTGCCAACCGTCATCGCCGCCTGGCCGGCAAGGGCTTTGTTGGCGCGCGCCTCGATTCGCGAGACGGCAAATTCTGGCAAGGCGATGCTTCGCCCGCTCAGGCCAAGCCCGACAAGCATGATCGCGACGACAAGAATTGCAACACCCAAGACCAGCCAAGGCACAAGCCCGCGCGGGACCGACCCGTCCGTCCTTTCCGTGGCACTTGACCCGGCCTTGGCCTTATTGTTCTTGCTCTTGACCATTGGTGATCAATATTAACCTTCTGCCATGGCTCGCAGGCCCCATCATCCCTTTATCTTTGCGCGCAGAAGAATAAAACTCATTGCTGACCCCAAAGGCAAAGGATTGCTTAACCATGCTCACAATTGGCGCGACCGCACCAGATTTCACTTTGCCGCGCGACGGCGGCACAACTATAACGCTGCTTGGCCTTCGCCCGAAAAAGGTTGTGCTTTACTTCTACCCAAAGGACGACACGTCCGGCTGCACCACCGAAGCCCTTGATTTCACACGCCTTGGCCCGGATTTCGACGCGGCGGGCGCGGTGGTGATCGGCCTGTCCAAGGACAGCGTCGCCAAGCATGACAAATTTTGCCAAAAACATGGCCTGGGCGTTATTCTTGCCTCGGATGAGGCGGGCGATACTTGCGAAACCTACGGCACTTGGGTCGAGAAAAGCATGTACGGCAAGACCTACATGGGCATTCAGCGCGCCACCTATCTGATTGATGGCAAAGGCCAGATTGCCCACGTCTGGCCCAAGGTCAAAGTGGCGGGCCACGCCGCCGAGGTGCTTGCCGCCGTGCAAGCCCTGCAATGAACTTAAGCCTGAGAGAGCGCGCGGTTGCCGTCTTGAACACCGCCGACGGGCGCGCCAAAACCGCGTTGTCGCGGGCCCATGCCGCCGATTGGCTGAATGCCCGTGCGGCGGGCACCCCTTTGCCGCTGGGCAAGGCCGCCCCACCCATCCGACCCGCGCGCCCCGACAGTCCCGAATTGCTGCAACCCAAGGACGTGCCGCGCCGCCGTCCCGGCACGCCGCATGGCCGGATCGCCTTGCTGCATGCCGTCGCCCATATCGAGCTTAATGCGGTCGATCTGCATTGGGATGTCATTGCGCGGTTTTCGGATGTTGACATGCCGCTTGGCTATTACGACGACTGGGTGAAGGCAGCGGATGACGAATCCAAGCATTTCAACATGATGTGCGATTGTCTTGAAAGCCTTGGCAGCCATTACGGCGCCCTGCCCGCCCATGCAGGCATGTGGCGCGCCGCCGAAGATACGGCGGATGATCACATGGGGCGGCTGGCCGTGGTGCCGATGGTGCTTGAGGCGCGCGGGCTTGATGTCACCCCCGGCATGATAGAGGTTTTTCGCAAAGCCGCCGATGAAAAGGCGGTGGCCGCGCTTGAAGTGATTTACGCCGAAGAGGTCAGCCATGTGGCCTATGGCTCCAAATGGTTCAACTTCCTTTGTGGCCGCCACGATCTTGACCCCAAAGAGGCTTTTCACAGCCTTGTCCGGCAGTATTTCCACAGCCATCTGAAGCCCCCCTTCAACGAAGAAAAACGCGCCGAGGCGGGGTTGCCGCCTGATTTTTATTGGCCTTTGACCGAAACCGGCAGCACTTAGATTCTTGCGCTGGCCTTGCGGCGTGCCCGAGCGGGTCACCAATAACCAGGCGCACATGCCGCTAATCGTGTGACAATTTCGGCAAAAACCCGCTCACAACGGGGCCGATCCGCCCATCTGTGCGGTGTAGGCGTCGCCTGGGCCGAAAAAGTTTGCGGGACAGGGCGTAGGTTGGTATCCCTGCCGCACTGCCCTTTTGGGAACAGGGCGGTGCTTTTTAAGCTGCTATACGGGGCACCAAAATTTGACAAATCCGATCTTACGCCGCGCGCATGCGGCTCTTGAACGTCGCTTGCCTGACCAGCGCTTGTTTTTGCGCTCTGAAAACGGCACGCACTTCATTCAGCTCAAACCAATGACGCAAGCGTTGATGATCGGTTGCTCGTCGATCATTCTGGCCTGGTCAATCATCGCCTCTGCGGTGTTGTTGATCGATTCAATCGGCTCGGGAAATGCCAAGGAACAAGCGCGCCTCTCTTATCTTGCCTTTGAAGACCGCCTTAATGCCTTGTCGGTTGAACGCGACATGCGCGCCGCCGAGGCCGCCGCCGCACAAGAGCGGTTCACACTGGCGCTGGCGCAGGTTTCGCATATGCAATCAAGCCTGCTTGCCTCGGAAGAGCGCCGCCGCGAATTGGAAACCGGCATCGGCCTGATCCAGACCACATTGCGCACCGCGATGAAAGAACGTGACGCAGCCTTGGGCGAAGTTGCCGCCATCAGCGTGCAAGACGCCGACACGACCGGCAAGGCGGGCACCCATAAAGATGTGACCGAAACCCTTGCGATCATCACAAATGCGCTGCAACGCACCGCGTCTGAACGCGACGCATCCAACGCCGATGCAACCGCCGCCCGCAATGAGGCGGATGAGGTGGTCTTGGAAATGCGGCTTTTGGAAGAGCGCCATGATGAGATTTTCTCGCAGCTTGAAGATGCCGTCACCGTCTCGATGGAACCGCTTGATAAGGTCTTCAGCGCCGTAGGCCTTGATGCCAACACCTTGATCAACGAAGTGCGGCGCGGCTATTCCGGCCAGGGTGGCCCGCTTGGCCCGATCACCCCGCTTACCGCGCCCGACGCCGCCGATGCCCCCACACGCGCCGATTATGACCGCGCCGGGCGCATTCTTGACGGGCTTGACCGCGTCAATCTTTACCGCATGGCGATTGAGAAAACCCCTTTGGCGATGCCGCTCAAGACCTCATATCGCTTCACAAGCGGCTATGGCCGCCGCTGGGGGCGGATGCATGAAGGCCTTGATCTTGCAGGCAGTTACGGATCGCCGATCTATACCACCGCCGACGGTGTCGTGACCCATGCGGGATGGAAATCAGGCTACGGCAATTTGGTTGAGGTCAGACACGCTTTCGGTCTGACCACCCGCTACGGGCATATGTCGGCCATTAAGGTCGCGGTTGGCCAAAAGATCTCGCGCGGGGATCGGATAGGTGATATGGGCAATACAGGCCGCTCGACTGGCACGCATCTTCACTACGAAGTGCGTATCGACGGGAAGGCGGTAAACCCTATGAGCTTTATTAAGGCAGCAACCAATGTTTTCTAGAAGCAAGATCAATGAGCCGAGCCCTAAACCAAATGCGGAGGCCGAAAAAAACAAGGCCACCGATACCGCCGCAGTTCCAAAGCCCAGCTATGATTACGCACCAACCTCAGCCCCCAAGGCCAAACCGCCTGCCTCGGTTTTGTCTTCCGATCTGACGGTTGTCGGCAATGTGAAAACCACCGGCGATATTCAGATTGAAGGTGTGGTCGAAGGCGACATCCGCGCGCATCTGCTGACCGTCGGGGAAAGTGCGACCATCAAGGGCGAAATCGTTGCTGACGATATCGTCGTCAACGGCCGCGTTGTCGGACGGGTGCGCGGGCTTAAGGTCCGGCTGACGTCAACCGCACGGGTGGAAGGCGATATCATTCACAAGACCATCGCCATCGAATCCGGTGCGCATTTCGAAGGCTCCGTCCAACGTCAGGATGATCCGCTTTCGCTGGGCGGCGCGCATAAACTGCCCCCAAGCGCCCAAGTCAAACCGGCCTGACGCCAGAACCGATTGCTTGAACAAAAAGGCACCCAATGGGTGCCTTTATTTTTGGCAGGGCTTCGGTTGCGTCTATTCGCGGCTGGTGCCGGATTTGTTCATCGCCAGGGTTGCGGCCATAAAGCCATCCAGATCGCCATCAAGCACCCCTTGGGTGTCTGATGTTTCATGGCCGGTGCGCAGATCCTTGACCATCTGATAGGGCTGCAACACGTATGACCGTATCTGATTGCCCCAGCCGGCATCGCCTTTGGCATCATGCTGGGCGTTGATCTCGGCATTCCGGCGATCAAGCTCCATCTGATAGAGCCGCGACTTCAGCGCCTTCATGGCGATATCGCGGTTCTGGTGTTGGGATTTCTCGGACGATGTCACGACAATCCCGGTCGGTATATGGGTGATGCGCACGGCGGAATCCGTCGTGTTCACATGCTGGCCACCGGCGCCCGATGACCGGTAGGTATCGATGCGGATATCGTTGGGGGCCACCTCAATCTCGATATTATCATCCACCACCGGATAGACCCAAACCGATGAGAATGAGGTATGGCGCCGTGCCGCACTGTCATAGGGCGAGATCCGCACCAACCGATGCACACCCGATTCCGACTTTAGCCAGCCATAGGCATTCGGGCCCGAAACCTTATAGGCCGCCGAACGAATACCCGCCTCGTCGCCGCCGGTTTCAGATTGCAATTCGACCTTATAGCCCTTTTTTTCGGCCCAGCGGACATACATCCGCGCCAACATGCTGGCCCAATCGCAACTTTCGGTGCCGCCCGCACCAGCATTGATTTCCAAGAAGGTGTCATTGCCGTCGGCTTCCCCGTCCAGCAATGCCTCAAGCTCTTTCGCCGCCGCAAATTCGCGCAAGCGCGCGAGACCGGATTCCGCCTCGCCAATGATTTCATCATCGCCCTCGGCCTCGCCAAGTTCGATCAACTCGACATTATCGGCAAGTTCCTGGTCAATCTTGGTGTAGGTCTCAATCGCTTCCATCAAGGTCTGACGGTCACGCATCAGCTTTTGCGCGCGCTCCGGGTCTGACCACAGCTCGCCATCCTCGATCATGGCATTGAATTCTTCCAAGCGATGTGGCGCGGTTTCCCACTCCATTCGCTGCCCCAATAGCTTGAGCGATCTTTGCACCGCCTCAACTGTATTTTGCGTCTCGGCGCGCATGGTTCCGCATCCTTTTCGTCACTTCAAGCGGCGTGATACCTGACGTGTCGGGGCTGAACAAGATTAACCGCACGCGAAGGGAGGGCACTTTGCGGCGTCAGTACAAGCCGCCCGATGAAACCGTGCCAAAATTGGCCTTCTTCGGGATAACCTTGGTCTCGCCGCCCGAGGTGGTGACGGTTGTACCGCCCTCATCACCGCCAACCTCGCCGATTGCGAACAAGGGCAGGTTCTCGCCCATGCCGAAGCCGCCATCAACCAGGCCGTCAAGCCCGAACAATGTGTCTTCACCGTCGCGGAAATATTCGGCCTGAACGAAATCGCCCTCGGCACCGGGGGCCAGCCGCTCGCCGGTGAAGCGGTTGATGCTGATGAAATGCCCGCCCGGCGGCACTTTGAACTCAGTCCCCCCGTATTTCTTGATCGCCTCTTGCATGAAGGCACGAAAGACCGGCACGCATAATGTGCCGCCATAAGCCCCGGCCCCAAGGCTGCGCGGCTGATCGTAGCCCATGTAACAGCCCGCCACGATATTGGACGAAAAGCCCACGAACCAGACATCCTTGGCGTCATTCGTCGTCCCGGTCTTGCCGCCGATCGGCACCGGCAATTGCACCCCCGAACCCGAGCCGCGGCGCACCACGCCTTGTAGCATCGAGGTCAGCTGATAAGCGGTGATCGCATCCATGACCCTTTCGCGGTTTGAATGAATGGCGGGCGCTTGTCCGGCGGGCAAGGTCGCATCCTTGCACGTATCACAGATGCGCTGATCGTGGCGGTAGACGGTTTGCCCCCAACGGTCCTGAACCCGGTCAACCAATGTCGGTTCAACCCGCTCGCCGCCATTGGCGAACATCGCATAGGCGGCAACCATCTTGTAAAGCGTGGTTTCTTGCGCCCCCAGCGAATTGGCCAAGAACGGATCAAGCCGCTCATAAACCCCGAACCGTTCGGCATAGCTTGCAACAAGCGGCATGCCGATTTCCTGGGCAATCCGCACCGTCATCAGGTTGCGCGACTGCTCAATCCCGGTGCGCATCGGCGTCGGGCCGTAAAACTTGTTTGACGCATTCTTGGGCCGCCACAGACCTTGGGGGGTGTCCACCTCAATCGGCGCATCGACGATGATCGTGGCGGGCGAAAACCCCGAATCAAGCGCCGCTGCATAGACGAATGGCTTAAAACTTGACCCCGGCTGGCGCTGCGCCTGGGTTGCGCGGTTGAACACCGATGATTGATAGGAAAACCCGCCTTGCATGGCGATCACCCGGCCGGTGTTCACATCCATCGCCATGAAACCGCCCTGCACTTCGGGCACCTGACGCAGCGACCAGCGCTTCAGGCTGCCGTCATCATTGGCAAGCTGCGTGGCCAAGACCACGTCGCCCACATCAACCAGATCGCCAAGGCGTTTGGCCTTCGCACCCAGCTTGCCACCTTCCAGCCGCTTGCGCGCCCATGTCGCATCTTCGGTGGGAATCCAGTAGCCCTCAGCCGTCTCTTCCAGCCCCTCAACCCCGATCCGCGCGCCGGCGTCACTGACCTCCAGCACAACCGCGACATACCAGCCCGGCACGTCGCGCGGCGCCTTGGTCTGCGCAAGCGCCGCGCGCCAGTCAGCCTCGGTGCCCGCGACCGCCGCCGCCTCAAGCACCTCGCCGGTGCCGCGCCAGATCCCCAGATTGCGGTCGTATTTTTCCAAGGCGGTTTGCAACGCACTTGCGGCCGAGGTCTGCATTGTCGGATCAACCGTCGCCCGGATGCTTAGACCCCCGCCGAAAAACTCTTCTTGGCCAAAACTTTTGGACAATTGGCGGCGGATTTCATCGGTGAAATAATCACGCGGCGGCAAGCCGCCTTTGAACGACGGATAGTCGCCACCTTGCACGGTCCTAAGTGGTGCTTCCTTGGCCTTGGCGTAGGCTTCCGCGTCCAGATAACCGTTTTGAAACATCTCGCTCAGCACATAGTTGCGCCGCTCAACCGCCGCTTCTTGTTGCTTGACCGGGTGATAGCTGTAGGGAGCCTTGGGCAAAGCCGCAAGATATGCAGCCTCTTCGGGGGTAAGTTCGGCCAGGGTCTTGTTGAAATAGGTCTGCGCTGCGGATGCCACGCCAAAGGATTGAAAACCAAGATCTATTTCGTTCATGTAAAGTTCAAGGATCTTGTCCTTGGACAAGGCGCTGACCAGCCGGGTCGACAAGATCAGCTCTTTTATCTTACGCTCAATCGTGCGGTCACCGGACAGAAGGAAGTTCTTTGCGACCTGCTGCGGTATCGTCGAAGCACCGCGCAAATTCTTGCCGCGTGACTTCACCGCATCCCACAATGCCCCGACCATGCCGCGCGCATCAAAGCCGCCGTGCGTATAGAAATTCTTATCCTCGGCCGAGATGAACGCGCCTTTCACCAAGAAGGGCACCTCTTCGATCGGCGCAAAAATCCGCCGCTCGGTGGCGAATTCATCCATCAAACGCCCCTCACCCGAATAGATCCGGCTGATGGTCTTTGGCGTATAGGTCGCAAGACTTTCATAATCCGGCAGATCGCGGCTATAGATCCAGAACACGGCACCACCGGCCAGCCCCGCAAAGACCAACCCGGTCACTACCCAACTGAAAAGCGCGCCCAAGACGGACAAAATAAAGCGGACCAACGGGATACCTCACCTCTTACAGCGCCCCTCATACTCTTTGGTGGCGCGGGGGTCAAAGACACTTGGGGATTGTCGCGCATTTACGCAACAGCACCTAGTGGTTTCAAGCCTCAGCCGCGATCTGACCCGAGATCGTGATGCCAAAACCAAAACGCACCCGTTACTGCCGCAGCAACCGCGCCTCGGCGGCATCAGCGATGGCCCAGCTTTGCAACGCGCTCAAAATCGCCGATTGCATGTTTTTGCGCCAGACCGGATCTGCCAATCTTGCGCGGTCGGCTTTGGATGACATGAACCCCAGCTCCAGCAACACCGAAGGAATATCGGCGGATTTGAGCACCGAAAACGCCGCCTCCTGAATAGGATGTCTGTGCATCTTCAAACCCTTATCCGACATCGCCGCCACCAATTCCTCGGCCAATCGGTCGCTGCGCGGCCCGGTTTCCTGGCGCGCCAGATCAATCAAGACCCCGGCAATCCGATCATCGTTGTCCGACAGATCGACCCCCGCCAGGATATCGGCGCGATCATGGCGCTCAACAAGCTGTGCCGAGGCGGCATCATTGGTTTTAGCCGATAATTTGTAGATTGTGGCCCCCACTGCACGCCCTTCGGTGACGGTATCGGCATGAAGCGACAAAAAAACATCCGCCCCAACCGCCCGCGCAACCGACACGCGCGTCTCAAGCGGCACAAAGACATCTGTCTGACGGGTTAAAACAACCGTCATCCCGACCCGCCTCAGGGCTTCTGCCAGCTCTATTGAAAAACCCAGCATAATCGCGGCCTCATGGCTTTCTTCAATCACTGCGCCCGGATCAATGCCGCCGTGCCCTGGGTCAAGAACCACCCGAAGCGGGCGGTCTGTGGTTTGCCGCCAAGCCTGATTGCCGGTCTCACCTTTATCCGGTACAGCCCATTCGGGGGCGTCGGCGTTGGCGTCAGATTGCGCAACCGCATGCGCAAATTCTTCCGGCGTCGCGTCCCAAAGGCGCAACTTTATGGTGACCCCACCCGCCCCGCGCCCCGCCATTTGCGCAGTTTCAAGCCGCATCGGCGCGTCCAGCACCGCGACAAGGCGCGACCAGCCAGGCCTGAGCTTTCCCCATGACATTGCGCCGACCCGGCTTGATCGGTTGACAGATGCGGGGTCCGCCTTCGCGAATTCCACCTCCTGAAAATCCACAACCAAACGGTAAGGCGCATCCAGGAAACTGATTCGATACGGCACCGGTTGGCTGATCACCAAATCGACCGCCAGCCCGCCCGCTTCATCGTGCAATACGCTTGCCTTACCGTCCAGAATTGCCAGCCCCGACATCTCTTGCGCGGCCACAACCGACCCCGGCAGACCAAAGACCACAAGAACCGCCATCACGCGGCATTGGCGCGCAAGATGCCATCCGGCGGCCCGGCAATAAGCCAGCCCGCGCCTCATCACAAATAGGGGATCACTCATTCGATGCCTTGATAGAACCATGGCCCTGTTCTTATGCTGCACGCAAGCAGAGCGAAAGCCCGCCGCATGGCCATTGGCCCGGCTTTGGCTTGCCAAAGTGGAATGATCCGCGCGACAAGGCTTCAAATGTTCTGGCCAACCGGCCACGGCCGACAGATTTTGGAAAGGTTTCTTATGCGTATTGCCCTCGGACTGGCCGCCATGGCCCTTATTGCCAGCCCCGCGCTGGCCTTCGACCC
>JBAUHP010000375.1:0-7816 GCA_049680345.1 Albidovulum sp.
AATATGGCGCAGCCCACCGGGATCAGATCATCGGGAAAGTCGTAATCGGGGTTATGCAGGGCCGCATAATCCTCGCCGGGGCCAAGGCATAGCATCGCGGCCTTCGCCCCTTGGCCAAAGACGCCGAAATCCTCAGACGCGCGCATCGGCAAGCCTTCGCTACCGCAGACCACACCAATGGCGCGCATGGCCGCCACCGCGATGTCGGTGGCATCCGCGTTGTTGATAGAGGCTGCGAAATCATCGCGAACCTCGAACGACAGGCCAAGCCCATGGCTTTGCGCAATGCCCATCACCAGCCCCCGCGCCTTTTGCGCCATATCCGCCATCGCCGCGTCATGGGCGGTGCGCAGCGTCACATATATCTCGGCCTCTGCGGGCGCTATGCCGAACGAAGGCGCGCCAATGCGCACATGGGTGACGGTCGCAAGCGTGAACGCATCATCCAGCTTGCCGCCCGCCCCCAAGCCACTTAGCGCCGGGATCAATTCGGCAACCGCCAGCGCCGGTGACACGCCGTCTTCAGGGCTGGCCGCATGCGCGGTCTTACCCGCAAGCCGGATGATCAGCCCTTGTGAGGCGCAGTTGATCAGGCCCGCGCGGGTTGACACATGGCCAAAGGGCTTGCCCGGCTCAATATGAATGGCAAAGGCCCAATCCGGCGCAATCGCCGCAAACGCGGGGTCTGCCACCACCGCGCGCGCGCCGCTGCCATCTTCCTCGGCGGGCTGAAACATCAACACAAGCCGGCCTCTGGCCACCGGCGCGCGCGCGATCAGCCTGCCCAAACCCATAAGCATCGACATATGCCCGTCATGCCCGCACAGATGCCCCCTGCCCGGCACCAAAGACGCCCATGGAACCGCTGAGATCTCTTGTATGGGCAAGGCGTCAAGCTCGGCGCGAAACAGCACCGTTGGGCCGCGTTCTTTGCCCTCAAACACCGCAGCCACTCCATGCCCGCCCAGATCGGTCACTATATGGGCCGGATTCAGCGGCTGAAGGGCGGCGACCACCCGCCGCGCGGTTTCGTGCTCTTGCCCCGACAATTCGGGGTGGCGGTGCAACTCGTGGCGAAACGCGACAAGGTCTTTCAGATCGTCTTTCGTCAACCCGCCCAAAGCTTTCCCCGTTCTGTCATGCCCTTGCCGCCCGACATTAGGCCGCATCGCGCATCACGACAAGAACGCCCCCCCGGGCGGTTCACGCTTAATGCGAAACGCCCTGGCTGACCGCGGCCGTCGTGGCCTCTTCAAACACCGACCTGCCGCGGCGGATGGTCTGAACCACCCGCGTGGTCAACAGGTCTTGCGCATGTGCCATCGGGTTTTGGTTCAGGATCGCAAAATCCGCGATCTTTCCCGGTTCAATCGAGCCGCGCCGGTCTTCTTGAAAAACCTGCCAGGCCGCATCAATGGTCTGCGCGCGCATGGCCGACAAGACCGAGATCTTTTGCCCCCCATCCAGAGTTTTGCCCGAACATGTCACGCGGTTGACCGCGCAATGGGCAAGATGGATCGGGCGTGTCGGGGTGACGGATGCATCATTATGCAGCGTGTAGCGAATGCCGTAACGCTCTGCCGATCGCGCCGCAGAAATCCGTGCTGCACGCTCGGGGCCAAGGAAGCTGTCATAGTGGCGATCCCCCCAAAAATGGATATGCGCCGAAAAGAAGCTGACGGTGACCCCAAGCCGGGCCATGCGTTCAAACTGATCGTCATGCAAGACCTGGCCGTGAATGATCGTATGACGGTGATCTTGGCGCGGCGTGGCCTTTTGCGCGGCCTCAACCGCATCCAAGAACAGATCGGCCCCGGCATCGCCGTTGCAATGGCAATGGATCTGCAGGCCCAGATCATGCAGTTTTCGCACCTCGGCGTTCAGGTCTTCGGCAGATGTATAAGGCGTGCCGCGTGGCCGCTCTGCACAAACGGGTTTATGGTAGTCATCGCGCAGATAGGCCGTTTGCAGCTGAAACGCCCCATCGGCAAACAATTTGCGCGGCCCAAGGGTGAAATGCGGGTTGTAAGCCGCCCCCTTACCCTGATCCGCCTCTTGGCTCAGCTTTGGTTCCAGCTCTGCCACGGGCAAGATCATCAGATCAAATCCGGGGTCGCCATCAAGCGGAAAGCTTGCGAATTGCGCCAAAAGATCGGCATTGGCCCAGGCGTTCTGGCCGTAAGTCACGCCATATGAAAGGTATTCATCCCGCGCCACCGAAAAGCCTTGCCAGAATTTGTCACCGTCAATCAAGAAAGTGGTGTCGCCAAGCTCTCCCATCGCCGACAGGCCCTCGATCAGGCCGGTAAGGGCGCCGGTTTGCGCATCGCGGCCCAGATGCCCGCCAAGCGGATCGGGGCTTTCGCTGGTCAGACCCTTGCGCGCCAGCGCAGCCGAATTGGCAACGCCATTATGGCCCGAGGCATGCAAGACCCAGATCGGATGGTCGGTGGACACCTCATCCAGCTCAACGCGCGTCGGCATGCGCTTTTCGGCAATCGCGGTGTTGTCAAACAAGACCCCCATGACCCATTCGCCATGCGGCGTGGCTTGCGCCTTTTCGCGCAAGCGTGACAAGGCCATCGGTATATCGGTGCAATCGCCGCGCGGTGCGGCGGCCAGATCAACCCTGAAGAGCTTGGCAAATCCCGGATCGGGGAAATGCCCATGCGGGTCGATGAATGCGGGCATCATGGTGCGCCCCTGAAGGTCAACCTCGGTCGCGCCGCCGGGCATTTGCGCCCGAAGCGCTGAAACCTTGCCGACGGCTGCGATCTGTTCGCCAATCGTCAGCACGGCCTCGGCCACCGTATCGCTGGCATCCATCGTCAGGATCGGGCCATTGTGGTAAAGGATCGCCTTCGTCATTCTTGCATCTTTCACAAATGGAGCGGCGTCAAACAGCGCAGCCCATGGCCATCGGTCACTTCCCATTTCGGAACCTGCGTACAAACCGCGCTTGCCACCGGGCAACGATCCCGGAACTCGCAGCCCGAGGGGCGTTGGATCAGGCTCGGCGGCTCACCCTTCAGGGCGATCCGTTCCAGCCGCGCATCGGGGTCAGGCTCTGGGTTCGCACTTAGCAGGCAGTTTGTGTAGGGATGGCGCGGGCTTTCGAAAATCGCCTCGGTGGTGCCCTCTTCGACCAACCGCCCAAGGTACAAAATCCCCATCCGATCAGCGACATGGCGCACCACATTAAGGTTATGGGTGATGATCACCATCGACAGGCCCAGCCGTTCGCGCAGATCGTTCAGCAGGTTCAACAGCTCTCCTTGCACCGACACATCCAGCCCCGCCGTCGGTTCATCCGCCAAGATCAGCTTCGGCTCCAACGCCAGCGCCCGCGCCACACCCACGCGCCGCGCCTGCCCGCCGGACAGCTGATAGGGATAGCGATCCGCGAAATGCGCAGGCAGGTTCACCAGTTCAAGCAAGCGCTTGGCCTCGGCATCAAGATCGCGCTCTTTCATGCCTTGGATCTTATAGGGCTCGGTCAGCAGATTGCGGATCGTAAGACGCGGCGACAAAGAGCCGATCGGGTCTTGAAACATCATCGCAATGTCTTTGCGCAACGGGCGAAAGGCGCGTTCGCTTAGCCCGCGCAACTCTTGCCCATTGAACTTGACCGACCCCGCCTGCGCCGGCGCAAGCCCCGCAATGGCGCGGATCACCGTGGTCTTGCCCGACCCGCTTTCACCGACCATGGCATAGGTTTCGCCTTGCTCGACGGTAAAGCTTACCCCCGCCAGAACCGTGACGTGACCATAGCTGGTTTGCAGATCTTTGACTTCAAGGATCGGGCTCATGCGGCGGCCTCGGGATGGTTCAGCCAGCACGCGGCATTTTGCCCCTCACTGATGCGCCTCAGCGGTGGCACTTCGGCGCAACGCTCCATCACCTGATCACAGCGGTCGCGAAAAATGCACCCGCCCGGCAGATTGGAAAGGTCGGGCACCTCGCCCGGAATGGTCGGCAAAACCCGCGCGCGTTCCTTGATGTGGCCCGGATCACATTCGATCAAGCGGCGGGTATAGGGATGTTTGGGATGGTGGAAAATATCGCGCACCGTGCCGCTTTCGACAACGGCGCCCGCATACATCACCACCACGCGGTCGCACAGCTCGGCAATCACCCCAAGGTGATGCGAGATGAACAAGATCGCACAGCCAAAATCGCTTTGCAGGTCTTTCAGCCGCTCAATAATCTGCACTTCAAGCGTTGCATCCAGTGCCGTCGTCGGCTCATCCGCGATCAACAGATCCGGCTTTGACATCAGCGCCATGGCTATGGCGATCCGCTGGCGCATACCGCCCGAGAATTCATGCGCAAACTGCTTCAGCCGCGCTTCGGGGTCCGGAATGCCGACCACGCCCAGCATCTTCGCCGCCAAAGCCAGCTTCGCGGCTTTCGAGGCCTTTGAACGGTGCTGGATATCCACCATCTGCTTGCCGATAGAGATGACCGGATTATGGGTCTGCATCGGGTCCTGGAACACGATCGAAATATCCCCGCCCCGCAGATCGCGGATCTTGCGCTCAGATGCGGCAAGCAGGTCTTCACCCTTGAAGCGCACTTCGCCGCTGCGAAACCGCGTATTGGGCGCGGTCAGCCGCAAGATCGCGGAAATCAGGGTGGATTTTCCGCAACCGCTTTCCCCGACGATGCCGACAATCTCACCCTTGTTCACATCGAAACTGATGTTACGCAAAGCCTTGAGGTCACCGCGTGCGGTCTCATAATCGACACTCAGATTGTCGATCTCAAGCAGAGTTTCACTCATCTGTTCTTCCTCAACTTCGGGTCCACGACGTCTCGCAGGCTTTCGCCAAGGAAGGTAAAACCAAGTGTCGCCAGAATGATCGGCAAGCCGCCCGCCACGACCAGCCAAGGGGTTTGCCGGATAAGCGCATATCCGTCCTTAAGCAGCGCCCCCCAGCTTGGGGTGGGCGGCTTCACGCCAAGGCCCAAAAAGCTCAGGCCTGCTTCCAGCGCGATCACGGTCGGAATATCCATCGCGGCAAGCACCGCCAGAACGCCGATGATATTGGGCAACATATGCACCCCCAATATCCGCGTCATACCGGCACCCATCGCCCGTTCGGCCAGAATGAATTCGCTGTTGCGCAGGGTCAGCGTCTGGGTCCTCGCAACCCGCCCATAGGTCGGGATAGAGGTCGCCATGACCACAAACACCACGGTTTGCAGGCTTGGCCCGATAAGCGCCACCACGGCAAGCGCGAACATCACGGTCGGGAAAGACCGGATCGTATCGAAAAGCAGCATCAAGAAGTTATCAAGCCATTTTGGCCCGTATCCGGCAATCATGCCCAAAGTCAGGCCAATCGCCATGGCCCCAAAGATCGCGGGCAATGCCACTTTCAACGCCACCTGCCCGCCCATGATCACCCGCGAAAACGTGTCGCGGCCAAGTTGGTCGGTGCCCAAGAGATGGCTCCACGAAGGCCCCTGCATTCTGTCAGATATATTCATTGCAATCGGATCATAGGGCACAATCCAGGCGGCAAATATCGCCGCAAAGACGATTACCCCCACGATGATCAGGCCCAGCAGCCCCAAAGGATCACGGGTGACGCCTTCAAGGATCATCGACATTTCCGAGCGGCTTTTCGGTGCGTCTGTAAGAACGTCTGACATCACTCCACCCTCCCTATGCATTCGCCCGCGCACGCGGATCAAGGATCGCATTGATCAGATCCGCAAGTGCCGTCGAAAGGACAAAAAGCGCGGTCGAGACAAGGACCGCCCCCATGACAATCGGGTAGTTTCGGGTGGTGATACTATCAATCACCAGCTTGCCCAGACCCGGGCGCGCAAAGACAATCTCGGTAAAAACCGCAGAACTCAGCAAGAAACCCATGCCAACCCCAATCACCGTCACAACCGGCAAAATGGCGATGCGCAGCGCGTATATGCCGACGATCCGGCGCTCGCTCAGACCAAATGCGCGGGCGGTACGGATATGGCTTTCGCCCATGACCTCCAGCATCGAGGCGCGCACCAGCCGGGCAATATAGCCAACCCAGCTCAGACCGATTGCCAGCGACGGCAAAACCAGGTGGTGCGCCTCATCCCAAAACCCCTCGCCGACGCCGATGGCCGGAAACCACTGCAAGTAAACCGCGAAGACCAGCAAGGACAACAGCGCCACAACAAAGGCCGGGGCGGCGATAAAGCTGACCGACAAGGTGGCGGCGGCACGGTCGATCCAGGTGTTGGGATGGGCCGCGGCGTAGCAGCCGATCACAATACCCAAAAGGGCCGACCAGGTAATCGCCGAAAAGATCAGCTTCAGGGTATGGGGAAGCTGTTCAAAGACAATGGTTGTCACCTCGCGGCCGGAAAAAACATCAACCCCCAGATCACCGCGCAAAAGGCCGCTGAAATAGATCAGCAGCTGTTTGGGAATGGATTGATCCAAGGCCATCTCGGCAATCAGCTTGGCTTTCAGTTCCGGAGTGGCGCGCGGCCCCAGCATGATCGCCACCGGATCGCCCGGCACCGCGCGGATCATCAAGAACATGACGGTCACCGCGACCACCAAAATAAGCGCCGCCAGGGCAAATCGTTTGAACGCGAATTTTACCATGGCGACGCCCTTTCTTTATGCTTTGCCGAAGTAACGCAGCAAAGGCAGCCCATCGGGGCGCAGGGCCGGGATGATACGTGATGAATGGACAACCGGCGTCGCCTCATGGGTGATGAAGCGGTAGGCACCGCTTTCTTCCATCAGGTCTTGGGCCTTGCGGTACATCTCGTCGCGCTTGGCCAGATCGCCCTCTTGCGAGGCCGCTACATGCAAGGCGTCGAACTCTTCACTGCGGAACCGTTCCCAGTTCCAGATACCGGCTTGCTCGGTGGTGAACCATGCGGTTGCATAGGACGGATCCGGCGCCATCGAGAAGCGGTTCAAGACAAGCTGAAGATCCTCGTTTTCACCGCTGGACCAGAACGCACCGGATTCGAGCAAGTTGATTTCAACCGTGATGCCGATCTGCGCAAGCGTCGCTTGAATGATCTGCGCCGTGGTGGTGAATTCGGTCTTGTTCAGCACATCCAAGGTCAGGCTGACATTGGTTTCACCGGATTCAGCCAGCAATTCCGCCGCTTTGGCAAAATCAGCTTCTGGCGCAATCAGACCATTTGAGCGGTTTCCGATAAGTCCCGGCGCAATGATCCCGGTCGATGCATCCACCGCCCCGAAATAGGCCGCTTGCAGGATCGACGGCACGTCAATCGCATATTGGATGGCCTGACGCAGCTTCTTGTTTTGCAGTTTGGGATGGTCAAGGTTCATGCCCAGCCAGACGTAGAACAGCGATGGGCTCTCGATCAGCTTGCCGCCATTCGGAACCTCGGCGCGGTAGCGCTCGACCGATCCAAGCGAAATCCGTGTCAGATCAATCTCACCGGCATCAAAGGCGATTTCGGCGGTGTTTTCATCGTCGATCGGCAGGATTTCAACCGAATCCCAGACGGGTGCCTCGCCCTTCCAATCGGGGTTCCGTGTCAGAACCGTCTTTTCCTTCGCAGCCCAGCTGGTGCGCAGATAGGGGCCCGATTCTGCCACCGGATCGGTGCCGATCTTGCCACCGGCCGCCTCGGTCGCCGATTTTGAGACGATGTTACCAGTGATATAGGGCAGTGCTATCGTCCAAAGTGGTGCGAACGGCGCGTTCAGCACGATCGTGCCTTCACGCTCGCCTGTCACTTCCACATGGCTCAGCGGCCCCATATCGGGCTTGTTGGGCGATTCAGTCGCATCCGCGATGATACGCTCGAACGAGTATTTCAC
>JBAUHP010000376.1:0-2753 GCA_049680345.1 Albidovulum sp.
CCCGAGATGGCAAGCACATGGTTGACGACCGCATCAATTTCACCCGGCTCCAGAAACGCGCCGAAGGCTGGCATTTGCGAGAATCTTGCCTCTGCATCCGTGGTGTTGCGGATGCCGTGCTGGATGGTCAGGTGGATATCTTCGATCGAGCCACCCCAAAGCCATTCATTGTCCAAAAGGTTCGGATAGCCCTTGGCCCCCGCCGCCCCTGCCCCATGGCATTGCGCGCACCAGGTGCGAAACACAGCACCCCCGGCATTCTTGGTGTAATTGGCCAGTTCCGGGTCAGATGCGATTGCCCCAAGGTCTGTTGCCACCAACCTGGTTTCAATCGGCGCGTTTGCCGCCTCAAAGGTCTCAATCTCGGCGGCCACTTCGGCGCGGGTGGAATACTCCAATAGGCCGGGGGTCGCCCCGGTGATCAGCGGCCATGCGGGGTAGGCTATGACATAGCCGATGCCCCAGATGATGGTGGCATAAAGGGTCCATAACCACCAGCGCGGCAAGGGGTTATTAAGCTCCTCAATCCCGTCCCAGACGTGGCCGGTGGTTTCCGGATCGCCCGGCTTGGCATCAGGTTTCTTGCTCATTTCAACGCCTCCTTGGGCCGCTCATCGGCGGTTGCGGGCCGGTTTTCATGGCGAAAGGGGATTTGCGCGACATCGGCATGAACCGCGCGCGATCCGGGCCGGAACACCCAGATCACAACGATCACGAACACCCCGAACAGGGCCAAAAGCGCCCAGCTGTCGGCGAATTCACGCAACAAAGAATAAAGATCCATTTTCTAACCCCTTTCAGCGGCTGGCGTCTGGCTGGAAGGTCGAAAAGTCGACCATCGTGCCCAGAACCTGAAGGTAAGCCACCAGTGCATCCATTTCAGACACGCCCGGATTTCCGTCGAAATTGCTGACGCTTGCGCCGGGATAACGTTCCTGTAGCGCGTCATAATCGCTGTCAGGATCGGCCTGTGCGGCGAAATCTGCACGCGCATTCGCGATCATATCCTCATCGTAGGGCACGCCGACCATCGCATCGGTTTCCAGACGCTCGGTGATCCATTCCGGCTCTATCATCCGGCGGCCCAAAAAGCCGTATTTCGGCATCACGGATTCGGGCACCACAGATTGCGGATCGGTCAGATGGTCGACATGCCATTCATCCGAATAACGCCCGCCGACCCGCGCCAGGTCCGGCCCCGTGCGTTTGGAGCCCCATTGGAACGGATGGTCATACATCGATTCCGCTGCGAGCGAATAATGGCCGTACCGTTCCACCTCATCGCGCATCGGGCGGATCATCTGGCTGTGACAGGTATAGCACCCCTCGCGGATGTAGATGTCGCGCCCTGTCAGTTCCAAGGGCGTGTAGGGGCGCATCCCCTCGACCTTTTCGATGGTGTTTTGCAGGTAGAAAAGTGGGGCGATTTCCACGATCCCACCGATGGCCACGACCGCAAGCGAGCAGACCAGCAAAAGTGTTGCGTTGCGTTCAAGAGCTTTGTGTTTGTCTAAAAATGCCATGTCCGACCCCCTTATTCAGCCGGGACCGCGACCGAAACAGCACCACGCAGGGGCTGTTTGGCAACGGTTGCCCAAAGATTGTAGGCCATGATGCACCCCCCGATAAGGTACATGACCCCACCAAGGCCGCGCACCACATACATCGGGAATTTGGCGGCGACCGTGTCGGCAAAGGCGTTGACCAAGAAGCCCTGCGCATCGACTTCGCGCCACATCAGGCCTTCCATGATACCCGTCACCCACATCGAGGAGGCGTAAAGAACGATCCCGATGGTCGCGAGCCAGAAGTGCCAGTTGACCAGGCTCAGCGAATAAAGCCGCTGGCGGCCCCAAAGCCTGGGCACAAGGAAGTAAAGCGCCCCGAAGGTGATCATCCCGTTCCAGCCCAAAGCGCCGGAATGCACATGCCCAATCGTCCAGTCGGTGTAATGCGACAGCGAATTGACCGCGCGAATGGACATCATCGGGCCTTCAAAGGTGCTCATCCCATAAAAGCCGATCGACACCACCATCATCCGCAAGATCGGATCCGTGCGCAGCTTGTCCCATGCCCCCGAAAGCGTCATCAGGCCATTGATCATGCCCCCCCAGGAAGGCATCCACAAAACGATGGAAAACACCATGCCAAGGGTCGATGCCCAGTCCGGCAGGGCAGTGTAGTGCAGATGGTGCGGGCCGGCCCAGATATAAAGAAAGATCAGCGCCCAAAAGTGGATGATCGACAGCTTGTAGGAATAGACCGGACGTTCGGCCTGTTTGGGGACGAAGTAGTACATCATCCCCAAAAAGCCCGCCGTCAGGAAGAAACCAACGGCATTATGGCCATACCACCACTGGGTCATCGCATCTTGCACGCCCGAGAAAAGCTGCACCGATTTTGACCCGAAGATCGACACCGGGATAGAGATGTTGTTTATCAGATGCAGCATTGCGACGGTCACGATGAACGAAAGATAAAACCAGTTTGCCACATAGATATGCGGCTCGCGGCGTTTGATGATCGTGCCCATGAAGACGGCCAGATAGGCCAGCCAGACAATCGTCAGCCATATGTCCACATACCATTCAGGTTCCGCGTATTCCTTGGATTGCGTGGCCCCCAAAACATAGCCTGTGGCCGCCAGAACGATCACCAGTTGGTAGCCCCAAAAGACGAACCACGCGAGGTTGCCGCCCCAAAGCCGCGCGGCAGAGGTGCGTTGCACCACGTAAAAGGACGACATGATCAGC
>JBAUHP010000377.1:0-11046 GCA_049680345.1 Albidovulum sp.
TGCTGTAGAGCCACGGTTCAATAGGCCACGTCGGCCGAGCAAGTTGGATCCTTACGCGGATCGTTTGACGGCATGGCTTTTGGCGCAGACGCGGAAGTCCGGAATGACGGGTCGCACCGCAGCATGCCAATCATTTCGTCAATGGCCGCTAAGGGCCGTCTACGCTTGGGGCGTGCGATCGGTCTGGCAATTAAGCTGCGACCGATCTAATGGCGGCTCGGAGCCCATCCTGTGAATTAGGTTTTCGCGCTACGTGTGCGTGCAGCACAAAAAATGCGGCGTGAGCGAAAACGGTCATGCCGTCGCGCAGCGGGAGAGCCGGTCATTTATGCAGGCCGCAGCGAACATGAGAATGTCAAAAACGGGTTGCGGACGTGTTAGTCGAACGCAGCGAACTCGCCAAAGGCTGGTCCACCCAAGCATGGAGCATCCAGGTATTGCCAAGTTGTTCGGTCGTTATGTGTTGGAAGACAAAGCGGCCTACCGGCTCAATCAGGATTGGGTGGAGGTCGAGGCAGGTGATTACATGTGGCTGCGCGCGTTCTGCGCGCAAGCCTGTTACGCGGGCGGTCCGGGCCGGTTCCGCTACCTCCTTTATAAGGACGTCAATCGCCACATGGCGCTGCGTCCGGCAACAACAATGTCTCACACCGCTCCTGCGAATTTCAAGGCTGCCGCAGAGTAACTTCGCCCCCGATTGCTGCGGTCAGATCACCGGCCGCGGCAACGACAGCTTTGCTTAAGGTGGGAACCTGATTTTCGCTGACGCGCGACGTCGGGCCCGACACAGAAATACCCGCTATCGCATCGCCGTGGATATCGAAGACGGGGGCCGCGATGCACCGCATCCCAAGATTGCGTTCCTCGTCGTCCATCGCATAGCCACGATTCCGCGTGAGCACGAGATCAGCTTGCAGTGCGGCGTGATCGGTCAGTGTAAATTCTGTAAACCTTTCGATCGGTCTCTTACCGAGCACCTGGTTGATGCGCGCGCCGTCCATCTGCGCAAGCAAAACTTTTCCGATGCCCGAAGCATGAAAGCGCGACAACGTGCCGGGTGGAAAAAACGCGCGAATACTGGCGTGAGTTTCGACCTGACTGACGAACAAGACCCGCCCGTTTTGCTCAATGCCCAGATTTGCGGTTTCCCCTGTCGTTTCCATTAGCCTGCGCAAAATGGGTCGCGCACGGTCAACAAGGCTAGTGCGCCGCAAAAACCGCGATCCTATGATGAACGCGCGCGGCCCGATTTCCCAGACCTGATCGATCTTGTCGAATTCAACCAGACCGTGCCCTTCGAGGGTCACGAGTATTCGGTAAACCGTCGCCGGTGATTGCTTAAGATCCTTCGCCAGATTGGTCAGGGATCGTCCCTGCCGTTCGCTCAGAAATTCAAAGACCGACATCGCGCGGTCAAGCGATTTAATAGTGTTCTGCGTCGTTTTGTCGTCCCAATCCCGGGGTCGGCCACGCGCCTTCTTATCGCCGCTCCTGTCATTCTTCTGAAATTCCATAATATCCATCTCACTATATATGAAAGATTAATTCACCTTATGAAAAATATAAGCAACTGACAACCCACGCTTTTTCAGCTTAGCACAGTCAGCAGGTGCCGTTTCGAAAAAGTATCGCAATGTAATGCAGCCTCTTAAAGTGACATCAACAATCAGTAAGGAGACTATCATGAGCTTCCAGAACCCCGTATTCATTCCTGGCCCGACCAACATGCCCGAAGCGATCCGTCAAGCGTGCGATATGCCGACGATCGACCACCGCTCGCCGACTTTCGGCAAAATCCTGCATCCTGTGTTGGACGGTGTGCGCCGCGTGCTGAAATCCGAAACGGCCAAGATTTTCATCTTCCCGTCGACTGGAACGGGTGGATGGGAAACAGCGCTCAGCAACACGCTGTCGAAGGGTGACAAGATTCTGGCTGCGCGCAACGGGATGTTCAGCCATCGCTGGATCGACATGTGCCAGCGCCATGGGCTCGACGTTCAGATCGTGGAAACACCTTGGGGTGAAGGCCTGCCCGCCGACAAGTACGAGGAGATATTGAAAGCCGACGCCAACCACGAAATCAAGGTGGTGCTGGCCACGCACAACGAAACCGCAACCGGCGTGAAATCCGATATCGCGGCGGTGCGCAAAGCTCTCGATGCTGCGAACCACCCCGCCCTGTTCTTCGTCGACGGCGTCAGCTCCATCGGGTCGATGGATTTCCGGTTCGACGACTGGGGCGTGGACGTTGCAGTGACGGGCAGCCAAAAAGGCTTCATGTTGCCTGCGGGTCTGGCCATCGTTGGTTTCTCCGACAAGGCGATCAAAGCCACAGACTCCGCCACCCTGCCCCGCACGTTCTTTGACGTGAAGGACATGCAGAAAGGCTATGATGGTAACGCGTTCCCCTATACCCCACCTGTCGGCCTGATGAACGGCCTGAAGCTGTCGCTCGAAATGATCGAGGATGAAGGGCTGGAAAACGTATTCGCCCGCCACACCCGCATCGCCGCAGGCGTGCGCCACGCGGTCGATGCCTGGGGACTGACTTTGTGTGCGGCATCACCCGATCTTTATTCGGACACCGTATCGGCGATCAGAACGCCCGACGGTTTTAATTCCACTGACATCGTCAACGTCGCCGCAAAGCAGTACGGCATGGCCTTCGGTGTCGGCCTTGGTGAGGTTGCGGGCAAGGTATTCCGAATCGGGCACCTTGGAAGCCTGACCGACGCGATGATGCTGTCGGGTCTGGCGACCGCTGAAATGGTGATGGTCGACCTTGGATTGGACGTCAAACTCGGTTCCGGCGTCGCTGCGGCGCAAGAATTCTATCGTCACGGTTCGTAAGGAGACAGGTCCATGTATATCCCAACATTCCAGGACATGCTTGATGCGCACCAACGCATTAAGCCCCACATTAATCGCACCCCGATCCGCACATCCGCCTACATAAACGAGCTGATCGGCGCCGAAGTGTTTTTCAAGTGCGAAAACTTTCAGGAACCGGGTGCGTTCAAGGTCCGTGGTGCGTCCAATGCCGTCTTCGGGCTGAGCGACGAGCAAGCCAAAATGGGTGTGGCGACACATTCCAGCGGCAACCATGCGTCGTGCCTGTCCTATGCGGCCATGCGGCGCGGCATTCCGTGCAACGTCGTGATGCCGCGCACGGCCCCGCAGGCCAAGAAAGACACAGTCGCACGCTACGGTGGCAAGATAACAGAATGCGACCCGTCCACATCGTCGCGCGAAGGGACCTTCGCACGCGTGCAGGCTGAAACTGGCGGCGATTTCGTCCATCCCTACAACGATCCGCGTGTGATCGCGGGACAAGCCACCTGCGCACGTGAGTTCATTGAACAGACGGATGGTCTCGACATGATGGTCGCACCCATCGGCGGTGGCGGCATGATTTCGGGCACCTGCCTGACGCTGTCCACCCTCGCCCCCGAAGTGCAGATTATCGCGGCGGAACCGGAACAAGCCGACGATGCCTACCGCAGCTTCAAGGCGGGACATATCATCGCCGACGACGCGCCCAAGACGATCGCGGACGGCCTGCTGGTGCCGCTCAAGGAGCTGACGTGGCATTTTGTATCCAACCACGTCACGGACATTCTGACGGCATCCGAGCAGGAAATCATCGACGCGATGAAACTGTCCTGGAAGCACCTGCGCATCGTCATGGAAGCCAGCTGCGCCGTGCCGCTGGCGACTATTCTGAAAAACAAGCACCGGTTCGCAGGCAAGCGCGTCGGTGTCATCGTAACGGGCGGCAATGTCGATCTCGACAAGCTGCCATGGTTCAACTGAGGAACTGAAACATGAATACGCACCCAAAATTCGAAGACTTCGAAGTCGGTTACGACATTCCCGCCAAGCCCGGCATGGACGAGGCCGACATCCAGACGCCCTGTCTGATCCTTGATCTGGACGCACTGGAACGCAACATCAAGAAGATGGGCGACTACGCCAAAGCGCACGGGATGCGTCATCGCAGCCACGGCAAGATGCACAAGTCTGTGGACGTGCAGAAATTGCAGGAAAGCCTTGGCGGTGCCGTTGGTGTGTGCTGCCAGAAAGTATCCGAGGCGGACGTCTTTGTGCGCGGCGGCATCAAGGACGTGCTGGTGTCCAACCAAGTTCGCGACCCTGCCAAGATCGACCGTCTGGCAAAAATGGCTGCAACAGATGCGAAAATCACCGTTTGCGTGGACGATGTGGCGAACGTCGCCGACCTGTCCACAGCTGCGGTCAAGCACGGCGCAACGATCCATTGTTTCATCGAAATCGACTGCGGCGCGGGCCGCTGCGGTGTGACGACGACCCCCGCCGTCGTGGAAATCGCCAAAGCGATCCGCGACGCCGAAGGTTTGTTTTTTGACGGAATCCAAGCCTATCAGGGCGCGATGCAGCACATGGACAGCTACTCTGATCGCAAGGCCAAGACACAAATCGCCGTGGATCAGGTCAGGGACGCGGTCGACGCGCTGACCGAAATCGACATGAAGCCGAATTTCGTCTCTGGCGGCGGTACCGGGTCCTATTACTTCGAGTCCAATTCGGGCGTGTTCAACGAACTCCAGTGCGGCAGCTATGCGTTCATGGACGCCGACTATGGCCGCATTCTGGATGAGGACGGCAACCGCATCGACGCGGGAGAATGGGAGAACGCGCTCTTCATTCTGACCTCGGTCATGAGCCACGCAAAAGTCGACAAAGCCATCGTCGATGCAGGCCTAAAGGCGCAGTCGGTCGATAGTGGCTTGCCGTTCATCTATGGGCGAAACGACGTCGAATACGTCAAATGCAGTGACGAACATGGCGTCGTGTCCGACCCAAAGGCGGTATTGAAAGTGAACGACAAGCTGCGTCTGGTTCCCGGTCACTGCGACCCGACTTGTAACGTGCATGACTGGTATGTCGGCGTGCGTGGCGGCAAAGTTGAAACCGTCTGGCCCGTGTCCGCACGCGGCAAAGCCTATTGAAATAGGGGGCGGGCACGAGGCCCGACCAAGACCTCCGTGTGCGTTGGCCCCCTTTGGGTCTGCACACGGATGCACGAATTTCCCATCAGGAGAGCCATCATGTATATCGTCCCGGAAACCGCCATTGCAGACATCCTGACCCGCTCAGACGCATTCGATGCGGTCGAACAGGTCTTTGCCGCCATGTCGGCAGGCAACGCCTACAACTTCCCCGTAATCCGCGAGGCGATCGGCCATGAAGAGGCGCTTTTTGGTTTCAAGGGTGGGTTCGACGGCAAAGGCATGTCGCTGGGCCTGAAGGCAGGCGGCTATTGGCCCCACAATCTTGAAAAGAACGGATTGATCAACCACCAGTCCACGGTGTTTTTGTTCGATCCGGATACAGGCAAGGTCGCAGCCATGGTCGGGGGCAACCTGCTGACTGCCCTGCGCACAGCGGCCGCATCGTCAGTATCCATCAAACATCTGGCACGCAAAGACGCAAAGGTCATGGGAATGATCGGCGCGGGTCATCAGGCGAAGTTCCAACTACGTCATGCGCTCGAAACCCACAGTTTCGAAAGAGTAATTGGCTGGAATTACCACCCCGACATGCTGCCCAGTCTGGCAGAGGTCGCCGCCGAATTTGATTTGCCATTCGAAGCGCTGGACTCTCTTGACGGCATGATCGAAGCCGATGTGGTGATATCTATGACATCCTCGTTCAACCCCGTCTTTGCGGCTGCCCACATCAGTGACGGCACGCACGTTGCTTGCATGGGCACGGACACGATCGGCAAACAGGAATGTGACACCGATCTGGTCGTCAAAGCCACAGTATTTACCGACGAAGTTGCTCAATCCGTGACATTGGGCGAGGCGCAACACGCCGTTGGCGCTGGCTTAAAGAAACGCGAAGACATCTACGAACTGGGAGCAGTCATCAACGGTACACACGTTGGGCGCACGTCTGACACCGAGATTACCTTGTTTGACGGTACTGGTGTTGGCCTACAAGACCTCGCAGTCTCGGCGTCGATCGTTGAGATTGCTAAGGCCAAAGGCATCGGCACGGAAGTAGAATTATGACAGACGCCCTGCCTGATTTGGAATTTATTGTCGATCATCTGCTCGGTCGTAGATTGCCCGACGTTGAACTTCACGCAACCGATGGCACAACGCTGAAGGTGTCTACGCTCTACGGGCTGACTGTTTTCTACATGTATCCGCGGACGAGCCCACCGAACGGTCCGGCCATTGCGCGCTGGTCGGATATTCCAGGTGCCAAAGGCTGCACACCACAATCCTGCGGATTTCGCGACCATTTCGCAGAGTTGCAAGCCGTCGGCGTGGAAAACGTCTTTGGGGTTTCGACGCAATCAACAGATTACCAAAGCGAAGTTGTCGATCGGCTTCACCTGCCATTCGCGTTGCTTTCGGATGCGGAGCTAAAACTGCAGAGAGCACTCAATCTGCCAACCTTCAGCGCTGCAGACATGGTTCTGCTGCACCGGCTAACGTTGATTGCCAGAGATGGCATCATTGAGAAGGTGTTCCACGGGATTATCGATCCGGCGGCAAATGCAACAGATGTGCTGGATTATCTATCAGGCACCTAATCTTATTGAGAAGGCTCTGACATGCGTATCGTGATTAACGGTTTCGGACGGATTGGGCGCACCATTCTGCGCAGAGAGGTGGTCCTAGATTTTCGACAAGTTTTCAGCCTTGTTAAGATGGATCAGGGTTTCATTTAGGCTGCCAATCTCATTGGTTCTGTTTTGCGGGCATACGGCACGCCGTTCTCTGGGATGGAAGCCTGGCTTCCAAAAGAATGTCTCTCAACCATATCAATAGAAAATGGAGCAGCCGCGGCTGCTGAGACGAACAGGCTAATGCCAGTTTGGCGATCCACAAAATCCAACTTTGCTAGATCGTGAAATAGGCCGCATCCACCCCTGTTGATCAAGAAATCGGGTTCTGCATCGCGTTTTCTATCACCTCACCTTATGGCCCAAAGTCGGGGCCAGTCAGCGGTTGTGCAATAATTTCATGTTGTCCTTGAATATTGTCCAGCACACCTTGATACGCCCGTCTGAGAGTTTTCGGGCTCCAAATGCGGCCGCAGCTCAGCGGAGTATCCGGCTCATCCGGTGAGCTTCATGTGCCGGTTCACATCCTTGTACAAAAGATACCGGAACGGGCCCGGACCGCCTGCGTAACAGGCTTGCGGGCAAAAAGCTCTCAGCCACATATAGTCCCCGGCCTCGACCTCGACCCAATCTTTGTTGAGGTGATAAACGGCCTTTCCCTCTAGAATATATAAGCCATGTTCCATGACATGGGTTTCAGCAAAAGGGATGACCGCACCGGGTTGCAGGGTAACAATCGTCACGTGCATGTCATGACGAAGATCTTCAATATCCACGAAACGCGTCGTGGCCCATTTACCATCGGTATCTGGCATCGGGTTGGGTGTAATTTCGTTTTCGTTCGTCACGAAAAACTCCGGGGCCTCCAACCCGTCCACGGATTCATAAGATTTTCGTATCCAGTGAAATTTGAACGGTGTGTCGTGTGTGTTGCTGACGGACCAGTTTATGGAGGGCGGTAGATACACATAGCTTCCAGGCACCAAATCAAATTTCTGACCCTGAACTTCAAGCGTCGCGGCACCGTCAACAACGAACAACACGGCCTCAGCTGACGGGTCTGCTTCAGGGTTGGCACTGCCTCCACCCGGCGACACTTCAACGATGTATTGCGAGAATGTCTCGGCAAATCCTGACAAGGGACGCGATAACACCCAGCAGCGGGTCTTGGTCCAATGCGGCAGAAAACTTGTGACGATATCAGTCAGCGTTCCTTTCGGAATAACGGCGTAAGCCACGGTGAAGACCGCTCTGTCTGTCAGAATAGACGTCTGCGCAGGTAGCCCACCGGTTGGCACGTAGTATTTTCGATCCGTCATTGTCATTTCCAAATTTTCTTGTCGATCTGCTGGAGCGTTCTTCTCGATAGAGTTTCGCATCCCAGTAAGAAGTGACGTTGCAGAGACTTGCTCGCGTAGGAGAGCAGTGGGGCGATACAAGCCGCCCCACTCTTAGCTTCAATCGCAACTAGCTCACAGGCTTGGCAAGTCCGGCAATTCCTGGCCCAGCCACTTGACGGACAATTCGTTCAGCACGCCGCCCAGTTTCTTGTGCAGCACAAAAACATTCACCCATTGCAACAGGTTCGCTTCGCCCTGTTTCACACCGATAAAGGCAGGCGACTGGCGGATAATAAACTTGGTTTCCAATCCCAGATCGGGGTTATCCTTTCCTACATTGGCCGCCACGGTGTTACCTGTGACCAAGACTTCGACCTGTCCGGCCAGAAACGCCGAAATCGTCGCGGCATTATCCCCAAATCTGATCAGTTCCGCCCCGTCCGGTAGACTCTTGGACAGTTCCAGATCCTCAATTGTTCCGCCGGTCACGCCGATTTGCATGCCCACCAGATCAGCCGGGGATGAAATATCGACGTCAGCGCGCGCAAACGCGGCAGAAAAGAACGGCGCATAGGCGCTAGAGAACCAGATTGATTTCGCCCGCTCCGGGTTGGCCCCCATGGATGAAACGACAAGATCAACTTGGCCCGAAGTCAGGAATGGGATGCGTTGCTTGGAGGTGATCGGCTTGAGAACCAGTTCGACGCCCAAATCCTCGGCAATCATTTTTGCAATGTCGACATCATAGCCTTCGTGCTCAAACGTGGCGCCGACCGACCCGAAAGGAGGGAAATTCTCGGGCACACCAATTGTGATCCTGCCTGCTGAAAGGATTTCATTCAGTTGATCGGCAAGTGCCGCCACAGGGGCCAGGCAAAGTGCGCCTACCACGCCAGTTGTTAGCGCCATATTTCTAATTTTGTTGAACATTTTCTTCTCCACTGTTGAAATTTTATTATCGTGATCTGCCCTCTGCCTGTTTCCGCTCCATGGACTTGGACCATTTGGAAAGAGGAAAACACAGACAGAAGTAGATTAGTGCCACCATCGGGAACACAATGAAGGGCTCTGCTCCTTCCACTTGCGAATTGGCGATTTTCTTGCCCCAACGCATCAGATCGGTGAAGTCGATGATGTAGGCCATTGAGGTACCCTTGATCACCTGCACCATGAATCCCACGGTGGGCGGCGTTGCAATGCGCAAGGCCTGTGGCGCGATGATGTCGACCAGGATTTGGGAAAACGTCATGCCGACTGCGCGACCGCCTTCCCATTGCCCGGTCGGAACGCTTTCCAGGGCCCCGCGCCAGACCTCGGACATGTAGGCGCTGGTGAACAATGTCAGTGACAGGCCCGCCGCCGTCCAGGGGGAGACGTTGATTTGAAAGAACGATGGAATGCCCAAACCGATCAAAAACAACAGCATCAGCAGCGGGATGGACTGAAACAACCAGATGTAGGTCGTCGCTACCGCCCGCAACATTCGCGAGGGTGCTATCTTGAGTACCGTCATCAGAAGCCCGATCAATCCGCCGCCGACAAATGCGATCAAAGAAAGATAGATCGTGTATTGCGTCGCGCTGAGCAGGATGGCGATCATTCGACCATAGAATTCGCCAAATATAAGTTGCATGAATTCAGTCATTTAAGCCCCCACCACGGAAATGCCATCCGTTTGATCAACAACATTGCACCCATGAAAAAGTAGACCATCAGCATGTAGAGAACGGTGAGTGTGATGAAGACTTCGAAATCCCGAAACGTGCGGTCTGCCACAAAGCGCCCGGCCCAGGTCAAGTCCTGAACTCCGATCTCGGACACCAGCCCGGTCGTCAGAAACAGGAACACGAATTGGCTGGTCAGCGATGGGTACACATTGGCCAATGCCTGCGGCAGGATTACATCAAGAACAGTCTGGCGCTTCGTCATCCCCAACGAAAAGGCGCCCTCGGTCTGACCTTTTGGCACCGCTTCGATACCGGCGCGCGTGACCTCACCGAAATAGGCGGAGAAATTAAGCACAATCGCCAGAAGCGCTGAATTTTCCAAAGACCAGTGGTAATTCAAAAGCAATGGCAGGCCAAAAACCACAAAGAAAAGCTGGACGATAAACGGTGTATTCCGGACAAATTCGATATAGGAAACGACAGCGTATCGGATAAAGACGTTGACGTTTTTCGCTTGTGCCAGCGCCAGAACAATCCCCATCGCAAAACCGATAACACTGCCGACAATGGTCAACCAAAAACTGGTTAAGATTCCATTGAAAAGTGTTTCGAGATATTCACTGGATCGCCAGATTTCGTAGAATCTGAATTCGAACATTTCCCCACCCCCTATAGGATTTGCCCAAGGAAGGCCTTGGTGCGTTCGTGTTGGGGGTTGTCGAAGAACTTGTCGGGTGTGTTCTCTTCAACAATCTGGCCCGCATCCATGAAAATAATGCGGTCGGCAACTTGACGGGCAAAGCCCATCTCATGGGTCACACACAACATCGTCATGCCAGTTTTCGCCAGTTCCACCATGGTCTCCAACACCTCATTGACCATTTCCGGGTCGAGCGCCGACGTGGGCTCGTCAAACAGCATCAATCCCGGCTCCATGCATAGTGCGCGTGCAATGGCAACGCGCTGCTGCTGTCCGCCTGACAACTGCCCTGGGTATTTGTCGGCCTGTTCAGGTATTTTTACGCGTGTCAGGAACTTCATGCCGATTTCGCGGGCTTCCGCTTTGTTGCGTTTCAAGACACGCCGCTGCGGCAGGATGCAATTGTCCAGAACGGTCAAGTGCGGGAACAGATTGAAGGACTGAAACACCATACCTGCATCGCGGCGCACAGATTCGACGTTTTTCATATCTGACGACAGCGTTGCGCCATCGACGACAATGCTGCCTTCCTGGTGTACCTCAAGATGATTGATGCATCGGATCAGCGTCGACTTGCCGCTTCCAGATGGCCCGCAGATTACGATCCTCTCGCCATGTTTCACATCCAGATTGATGTCCGTCAAAACTTTGAAATCGCCGTACCACTTGCTCATGTTCGAAATGGATACAGACAAATCTGATGATTTTGACTTGCTTGCT
>JBAUHP010000378.1:0-2044 GCA_049680345.1 Albidovulum sp.
AAACCCTTGGTGTGGTGGGCGAAAGCGGTTGCGGCAAATCCACCCTCGCCCGCGCGCTGATCCAGATGGTGCCCGCAACCGGGAAAGCCATCTGGCAGGGCAAGACCGACCTTTTGTCCCTGACAAGCCGCGAGATGCTGAAATACCGCGCCGATATCCAGATGGTGTTTCAAGACCCGCTGGCCAGCCTCAACCCCCGCATGACCGTCGGCCAGATCATCGCGGAACCCTTGCGCACCCACAAACCCGATCTTGGCGACGGCGAGGTCAAGAAGAAGATCAAGGCGATGATGGATCGGGTGGGGTTATTGCCCAATCAGATCAACCGCTATCCGCACGAATTTTCCGGCGGCCAGTGCCAGCGCATCGGCATTGCCCGCGCCCTGATCGTGGAACCGAAGCTGCTGATCTGCGATGAACCCGTCTCGGCGCTTGACGTCTCTATTCAGGCGCAGGTGATCAATCTGCTGGTCGAGCTGCAACGCGACCTTGGGCTTGCGATGATCTTCATCGCCCATGATCTTTCGGTGGTGAAACATATCTCAGACCGGGTCATGGTGCTTTATCTTGGACGCGAGATGGAGATGGCCCCAAGCCACGACCTTTATGCAAAACCCCAGCACCCCTATACTCAAGCACTCTTGTCGGCGGTGCCGATCCCCGATCCGGTGGCCGAGCGCGCCAAGGTGATGATCCCTTTGGAGGGCGATTTGCCTTCGCCCCTCAGCCCGCCCTCGGGTTGCGTCTTTCGCACCCGCTGCCCCCGGGGCGAGGCGCGCTGCGCCGAAGTTGTGCCCGAGCTCAGCGCCGGTGCCCATGGCGTATCATGCCACTTTCCCGGCCCGCTGCATCTGTATAAACGCAAGGCGGATATCGCCACACCTAAGGCCTGAGCCATGGACCATACCAAACCCTACACAAATGCTTAATTTCAGGATATTCTGAAAACTGTGAAATCTATTGCCATGGTCGGCGCAGGCCCCGACACGACCAAGCCCAGCTACGCCGTTTTAAGGGTTCTGCACGAGACGGGCTATGACATGATCCCAGTCAACCCGCGCCCGGGTCTGACCGAAATTCGCGGGCTGAAGGTTTACCCCACGCTCGCTTCGATCGACCGACCGGTGGATATGGTCGAGGTGTTTCGCCCCTCCAAAGATCTGATGGCCATCACCCAACAAACGATTGCCATTGGTGCCAAAGTGCTTTGGGCCCAGATCGGGGTGATCGACCATGAGGCGGCCAAGCTGGCCGAAGAAGCTGGCCTGAAGGTGGTGATGGACCGTTGCCCCAAGATCGAGCTTTTGCGCCCGCTTTGAAATCCAAAACACAACCCCACCCGTTGACTCTGGCCCATACGTGGTGTCCGCGGCGGCCCCAAGGCGCGGCGGGCTGTTGATCAACCTGGTCAGCTGGTTGATTTCTGTCTGACAGCGCGTCGAGATATCAAACCAGCAAGGGCCTATTTCAAGCAAGCCTGCGAAAATTCCCGACGGTATCTGAAGGTTCCGGGTTCAGGCTGGTTCTATCTCAGCGCGATTCTGGACGGCTACAGCCGGTACATCGTCTTATGGACGCTGTGAGCGAACATGAGGGCAGAGGATGTGACTGATGCGCTCGATCTGGCTCTGCAGGCGTCAGGATGCGACCAAGTTCACGTCATCCACAATCCCCACCTGCTGAGTGACAACGGCTCCAGCCACGTCTCTGGGGAACTGGCCGAGTGGCTGCAAGACAAGGGCATGAAGCACTCGCGTGTCGCACCTTATCACCCACAAACTCAAGGCAAGATCGAGCGCTAGCATCAAACCCAGAAGAACCGCATCATGCTGGAAAACTACTTCTTGCCCGACGATCTCGAGGCCCCGATCGAAGCTATTCTACAGCAGCGGGAAAGGATCAAACCTAAGACGCTCGAAACGTGACGCTTGCATCACTGACAACGCGCCGCATAATCAAGCCAACCAGATGAGCCGAACTCTCTCTTCGATTAACCTGCCATTGGTGCCAAGAACCCTGACGACGGGCAGCGTTGACTAGGCCG
>JBAUHP010000379.1:0-2482 GCA_049680345.1 Albidovulum sp.
TTGGGGCTGGCGTTCATGCACCTGCCGCTTTTGCTGATCTTCGTCTATGCCTTCACCACCGAAGACAAATCCTACCAATGGCCGCCCCCCGGCCTGACCCTGAAATGGTTCTCCGTCACATGGGCAAGGGATGACGTTTGGGAGGCCCTGTCGCTTTCGGTGAAGGTCGCGTCGATCTCGACCGTAATCGCGCTGGTCCTTGGCACACTTTGCGCAGCCGCCATCAGCCGGACAAGGTTTTTTGGGCGCGAAGCGGTGTCATTAATGGTGATCTTGCCCATCGCATTGCCGGGGATCATCACCGGTATTTCCTTGCGATCTGCCTTCAATCTGGCGGATATCCCCTTCAGCTTCTGGACCATCGTTTTGGGCCACGCGACGTTCTGCGTTGTAGTTGTCTATAACAATGCGGTTGCGCGGTTTCGGCGCGTGTCCGGGTCACTGGTTGAGGCGTCGATGGATCTTGGCGCGAACAGTTTTCAGACGTTCCGCCATGTGATCTTGCCCAATATCGCAACCGCCCTTCTTGCGGGCGGCATGCTCGCCTTCGCGCTGTCATTTGATGAGGTTATCGTCACGACCTTTACCGCCGGACAGCAACAGACGCTGCCGATCTGGATGCTTGAAGAACTGGTGCGGCCACGCCAGCGTCCGGTCACGAACGTTGTTGCGATGATCGTGGTTCTGGTCACCTTCTTGCCCATCCTCGGGGCCTACTACCTGACGCGGGGCACGGACACTGTTGCCGGACAGGGCAAATAATCGGGGCAAAAAATTCACAATAGGAGAGCGATGATGGAAACCAAAATGCTGATCGGATCGTCCTTCGAGGCTGGAACCGAAATAGAAGAAGCCGTACTGAACCCGCGCACCGGTGAAACCATCTTGATGCTGCCCGAGGCCAGCCAGGCGCAGGTCGACCGCGCCGTTGCAGCCGCGCGCGCAGCCTTCGCTGGCTGGTCGCGCACCACGCCCGGCGAGCGGTCTGAGAAACTACTGGCAATTGCCGATGCGGTTGAAAAATCGCAGGAAGAACTGGCGCAAATTGAGGCGCTCAATTGCGGTAAACCCATCAACGGCGTGCGCAACGATGAAATCCCAGCCGTCGCCGATTGCTTCCGCTATTTTGCAGGTGCCGTTCGCAATATGCACGGACCTTTGGCAGGTGAATATCTGGCAGGACACACCAGCATGGTGCGCCGCGATGCGATCGGTGTCGTAGCCTCCATTGCGCCTTGGAATTACCCGATGATGATGATGGCATGGAAACTGGCGCCAGCGTTGGCGGGCGGCAATACCGTGGTTCTCAAACCCTCAGAACAAACGCCGCTGTCCGCACTGAAGCTGGCACAGATCATGGCCACGATCCTGCCCGAGGGCGTTGTAAACGTCGTCGTCGGTCAGGGTGCCAGCGTCGGTAACACGCTGATAAACCATCCCGGTGTGGATATGATTTCGATCACGGGTGATATTTCCACTGGCAAGAAGGTACTTCAGGCGGCCTCGAAAACCGTCAAACGAACGCATCTGGAACTTGGCGGCAAAGCCCCGGTCATCGTCTTTGATGATGCCGATCTTGACCGCGTCGTCGAAGGTATGCGCGCCTTCAGTTTCTACAATGCGGGTCAAGATTGCACGGCCGCGTGCCGCATTTACGCCGGGCCCAGGATTTACGAAAAACTGGTCGCGGACCTTTCGGCCGCCGCCGCGACGATTGCCTATAATCAAGCCGACGACACTGTAAATGAAATCCCGCCCCTGATTTCGCTGCGCCAAAGAGACCGTGTGGCAAGCTTTGTGCAGCGTGCAAGCGGGCAAAAACATATGGAGATCACCACCGGCGGCGGCGCGCCCGAGGGGCCTGGGTTTTATTACAAGCCAACCGTGATTGCAGGCGCGCTTCAAGCGGATGAAATTGTGCAGCGCGAAGTGTTCGGCCCCGTCGTATCAATCACGCGGTTCACCGACACGGACGAGGCGGTCGAATGGGCAAACAACAGCAACTACGGCCTCGCGTCGTCGGTCTGGACAGGGGATGTGGGCAAGGCCATGGACGTCTCGGCGCGGCTTCAATACGGCTGCACATGGGTCAACACCCACTTCATGCTGACCAACGAAATGCCCCATGGCGGGGTCAAACAATCGGGCTACGGCAAGGATATGTCGATGTACGCGCTTGAGGATTACACCGCCGTGCGCCACATCATGATCGCGCATTGAAACCACGCAGCATTCGGCCAAACGCAAAAACCGGAGAAACGCAAAAACCGGCACGGAGGAGCCGCGGCACGTGCAGGATCGTCAGGAATGAACGGTCGGTTTGCGACGGCTCACCCCGCCGCCGGAACCGCGATGCCTGGCGCGCGCGGTTGGCGCTTTTTGCCTTCGTCATTTGCGCAGGTTCTGATCCACCCGCAAAGCGATCAGCACCAATTGCGATTAGGCAATCTCGACCGTGTATTTCTCGATCACGGTATTGGCG
>JBAUHP010000380.1:0-2737 GCA_049680345.1 Albidovulum sp.
TTGCGCGGGCAGGGCCTCGGGCAAGACCACCATCACCGACCCGCCGCGCTGATCCGCATCGCGCGGCGAGGCCAGCTTCAGCCCCAGATCGCTGACCCCCTCAAGGATCAGGGCCGACAGGGCGCGGTTATGGGCCAGCATCGACGCCTTGTCTTGGCGCGCATGCCACGCAAGGGCGGGCAGAGTTGCGGCGGCGGCCATCACACCCGGCGTGCCATGATCAAAGCGGCGGATATCGGGCGCATAGGAAAACCGCTCAAAATCCCAGCAAAACGGGTCCGGCTGACTGAACCAGCCGCGCAATTCAGGCGCGCATGCACTGATCACTTCGGGGGCCACGTAAAGCATACCGGCACCGGGCGTCCCGCACATCCATTTCAGGCTGGTCGAGAGCGCGAAATCAACCGCGGGCCCTTGCACATCAAACGGCAAAAGCCCCGCCCCTTGGGTGATATCAACGCCGATCAAGCTGCCCATCTTGCGGCCATGGGCGGCAAGGGCCGCAATATCGCTGCGGTGCGAGGAGGTCGAAGAAATCCATGTCAAAAGCGCCAGCCCCACATCCGGGCCCCACTTTGCCACAATATCCTCATCCTCGACCCATGTCGCACCTTGCCGCAAAGCCACGGTATCAAGCGTGAAGCCAAGCCGTTCTGCCAGCCCGTTCAACAAGAAATGCACCGACGGAAAGCAATCCCCCGCGACCAGCAATCGACGCCCCTTCAAATGCCCGGCAGGCAGGGCAGAGATCACCGCATGCAAACCGGCGGTCACATTCTCGGTTGATGTAACACTGGCCTCGGGCGCGCTGATGATCGCGCGCCAATGGTCGATGAAGCTTTGCCGAAGCCCAAGTGCGACGGGCCATTGGCCATCATCCGCGCGCCCCCAGCTTGCGGCAAATTCGGCCATGGCCTTGGCCAGATCCGTCTCTTTCCCGGCATATTGGCCGATTGAGTGATAGAGGAAATAGCAACTTCCGTCGGGTGCTTGGCGCATGGGTCTTGTCCTTGGGCGAAGGGGTCGGCCAAACATGGCAAGGCCCCCTTGGTACTTCAAGCTTAAAGTAACGTGCCCCATGCGAATTGGCCGTCAGACAAAGCCACAGTTTTAATTTGGGCAGTGGCAATATTCGTTAAGCTCTGGCAGGTTACAATGGCACCCGTGATGAAGGAACGATGATCAATGATCCGGCTAGACGACATAAACCTGACCAATCTGGCCCTTGCGGTCGACGCCGATGGTATTGCCACCGTCAGCCTCAATCGCGCAGCCAAACGCAACGCCTTGGACAGCGACACAATTGAAGAACTGGTGGCCCTCTTTTCGGCCATTCCGCGCGCCGGTGTCCGGGCCGTGGTTTTGCGCGGCGAGGGGACGCATTTTTGCGCCGGGCTTGATCTGGTCGAACACTTCAACCAAGATCGCCAACCCGCTGATTTCATGCATCTTTGCATGCGCTGGCATGAGGCGTTCAACAAGATGGAATATTCCGGGGTGCCGATCATTGCAGCCCTCAAAGGCGCCGTCGTCGGCGGCGGACTTGAACTTGCTTCCGCCGCCCATATCCGGGTGGCGGATCAAAGCACCTATTTCGCCCTGCCCGAAGGCCAGCGCGGGCTGTTCACCGGCGGCGGTGCCACGATTCGGGTGGCCGATATGATCGGCAAGTCCCGGATGATCGACATGATGCTGACCGGCCGCATCTATAAGGGGGCCGAGGCGATGGATGTCGGGCTGTGTCAATATCTGGTGGATGACAGCGAAGCCAAGGCGATGGAGCTTGCGCGCGCAGCGGCCCAAAACCCGCCGCTGACCAATTTCGCCATCTGTTCGGCGATTTCACATATGCAAAACATGTCATCCTTCGATGCCGCCTACGCCGAAGCGGTCGTGGCCGGTGTTGTAAACACCCAACCTGCGGCGCGCGGCAGGCTTGAAGCCTTTGCCAACAAAACCGCCGCACGCGTCCGGCCCGAGTAGATGATGGCCGACGAAACCCTCACCTCCGACGACAGGCAAGTGACCCCGATGCGCGGCATCGGGTTCAAAGTGGCGTCGGTTGCGGTTTTCGTCGCCATGGTGTCGCTGATCAAGGTGGTGTCAGGCGATGTGCCACCGGGGGAGATTGTGTTTTTCCGTTCGGCCTTCGCGGTGCCGGTGATCTTGATCTGGCTGATTGCCACGCGCAGATTGCGCCGCGGGCTGATCACCCATAACTACCTTGGCCATTTTTGGCGTGCGCTCTTGGGCACCGCCGCAATGGGGTTTGCCTTTTCGGGTCTCGGGCTTTTGCCTTTGCCCGAGGTAACGGCCATCGGCTATGCCGCACCTTTGCTGACAGTTATATTTGCCGCGATGTTTTTGGGCGAAAGCGTTCGGCTGTTTCGCATCTTGTCGGTGGCTTTGGGGATGGCGGGGGTGCTGATCATCTTGTCGCCCCGGCTTTCCGCCTTTTCAGAAGGCGCTTTGGGCGCGACCGAGGCTTTGGGCGCCATGATGGTTTTTGCAGGCGCGGTTTTTGCGGCCCTCGCGCAGGTATTTGTGCGGCGTCTGGTAGATGAGGAAACCACCTCTGCCATCGTGTTTTTCTTTTCCATCAACGCGGCGATCTTGTCTTTGGTGACCTTGCCCTTCGGCTGGGTCTGGCCAGAGCCGCAGACAATGGCGCTCTTGATTGCGGCGGGGGTATTGGGCGGCATCGGTCAGGTTTTGCTGACCTCATCCTACCGCTATG
>JBAUHP010000381.1:0-4336 GCA_049680345.1 Albidovulum sp.
GATAACCCCGAACGCGCGGCGATTGACCCCAAGGCGTTGTTTGGCGACCGGCCCCTTTGGCTGGAGATTGGCTTTGGCGGCGGCGAGCATCTGGTTCATATGGCTACGCTTCAGCCGCAGGTGGCGATCATCGGGGCCGAGCCTTTCGTGAATGGTATCGCGATGCTGTTGGGCAAGATCCGCGCGGCAGGGGTGACCAACCTTGCCATCCACCCCGGCGATGTGCGCGATGTGTTCGATGTGCTGCCCGAAGCCTCGGTTGCGAAGGCATTCCTGAACTATCCCGACCCCTGGCCCAAGGCCCGCCATCACCGCCGAAGGTTCGTGACGCCGGGGTATTTGTCCTTGCTGCACCGGGTCATGGCGCCGGGGGCCGAGTTTCGGGTTGCGACCGACATTCCCGATTATGTGCGCCAGACGCTGGAAGAAGTGCCGCGCGCAGGGTTCGAATTGCTGGATCAAGGCGGCACGCCTTGGGGTGACTGGATCTCCACCCGATATGAGCAGAAAGCTTTGCGCGAAGGTCGTGTGCCGCATTACCTGACCTTTCGGCGCAGCTAAGAGGCGCAGGGGCGGTCCGGCGCTGAGAAGATAATTTGCAAGAATGAAAGCTTCGGGGCATGGACCGGCCCTGATGCCTGCGCTATCAGCAAGGGGATCTGAGAGGAGACCACCATGTCCGGCCACGGCGACCCAATTCCAATGACTGCGCGTAAATCGGGGCCCTTGGCGGGGCGGGCCGATGTGCCGGGTGACAAGTCGATCAGCCATCGCGCCTTGATCCTTGGTGCGCTGTCGGTGGGTGAAACCAAAGTGACCGGGCTTTTGGAGGGGCAAGACGTTCTGGATACCGCCAAGGCAATGCGGGCCTTTGGTGCTGAAGTGGTCCAGCATAGCCCCGGTGCCTGGTCGGTTTTCGGCGTGGGTGTGGGCGGTTTTGCCGAACCGCAAGAGGTGCTTGATTGCGGCAATTCCGGCACCGGCGTGCGGCTGATCATGGGCTGTATGGCCACATCACCGATCACCGCCACCTTCACCGGCGACGCCAGTTTGCGCAAGCGACCGATGGGGCGGGTGACGGACCCGCTGGCGCTTTTTGGAACGCAGGCTTACGGGCGCAAGGGCGGGCGATTGCCGATGACGCTTGTCGGTGCCGCCGACCCGGTGCCGGTGCGCTACAGGGTGCCGATGCCCTCGGCTCAGGTGAAATCGGCGGTCTTGCTGGCAGGCCTCAATGCGCCCGGCCAGACCGTGGTGATAGAGCGTGAACCGACGCGCGATCATACCGAACGCATGCTGCGCGGGTTTGGCGCGCAGCTTGACGTCGAAGATACGCCTGAGGGGCGCGTCATCACCCTGACCGGCCAGCCCGAACTGCGCGCGCAGTCGGTCGCGGTGCCGCGCGACCCGTCCTCGGCGGCCTTTCCGGTCTGTGCGGCGCTGATCGTCGAAGGCTCCGACATTCTGGTGCCCGGTGTCAGCCAGAACCCCACGCGCAACGGGCTATACACGACGCTGGTCGAAATGGGCGCCGATATCGAGTTCCAGAACCCGCGCGAAGAAGGCGGCGAACCTGTGGCCGATCTGCGCGTGCGCTTTTCGGGAGCGATGCAGGGCATCGAAGTGCCCGAAGAGCGCGCCGCAAGCATGATCGATGAATATCCGGTGCTGTCGGTGGTTGCGGCCTTTGCCAATGGTAAGACGGTGATGCGGGGCGTCAAGGAACTGCGGGTCAAGGAATCTGATCGGATCGACGCTATGGCGCGCGGCCTCGAGGCCTGCGGCGTGACCATCGAGGAAGAAGAAGACGTGCTGATCGTGCACGGGCTTGGCGCGGGCAATGTGCCGGGCGGGGCGACTTGCGCCACCCATATCGACCACCGGATTGCCATGTCTTTCATGGTGCTGGGGCTGGCCGCGATCAAGCCGGTCAGCATTGATGACGGCGCGCCGATTGCCACCTCATTCCCGGTGTTTGAGCCGCTGATGGCCGGGCTTGGCGCGCAGATCTCGCGGCTATGATCTTCACCGTGGCCATTGATGGCCCGGCAGCGGCGGGCAAGGGCACGATCGCGCGGGCATTGGCGGCGACTTTTGGCTTTGCCCATCTTGATACCGGGCTTTTATATCGGGCCGTGGGGGCCCGCGGTGGCGACCCGGTTGCGGCCGCGCGCGGGCTGGTGGCGGCCGATCTGGCCCGTGACGGCCTGCGCACGTTAGAGGCCGGGCAGGCGGCAAGCCGGGTTGCGACCATCCCGGAGGTTCGCGAAGCGCTGGTGCGGTTTCAGCGCGACTTCGCGCGCCAAGAAGGCGGCGCGGTTCTGGATGGCCGCGACATTGGCACGGTGATCTGCCCCGAGGCGGAAGTGAAGCTTTTTGTGACCGCCAGCCCCGAGCAGCGCGCCCATCGGCGCTGGCTTGAGGTTGGCGGCGACGAGGCGGTGGTTCTGGCCGAGGTCAAGGAACGCGACGCCCGCGATATGGGCCGGGTCGAAGCACCGCTGCGCACCGCCCCGGATTCGGTGGTTCTTGATACATCCGAGATACCGGTGGACGAGGCCGTGGCGCGGGCCATTGCGGTGGTGAGGGCTGCGCTTTCACGGATGTGACGCGCGGCTTTCACAGTGAGAATTTTCTCAAGATATTGAAAACGCTCAGCGCCGCGCCAAGACATCCGCCAACACATCGAACACCAGACGCATTTTGGGACTGGTGTGAATTTCACGGTGGGTCGTGAGCCAAATGGGAAAGCTGATCACCGTTTGGGGCAATAGCTGCACCATGTTTGGGCTGTATTGAGCAACAGCTTCATCCATCGGAACAATTCCTAAACCTGCTTGCGCCAAGGCCCATCCGACCATTCCGTTTTCGGATCCTACCTGGAATTGACGCCTTTCAAGATGAATTCCAATGTTGCTCAGATAATCTGTCATGCGGGAAACATCGCCCATGGAAACGAAATCGTGTTGATCCAAGTCGCTGAGCGTACGAGGGTGCCCACGTGCAGCCAGGTATTCCTTTGAGGCATAAAAATAGCCCTTCGCTTCGCATATCAATCGAGCGACCAGATCGGGGTGTGCGGGGCGCACATGGCGCACGGCGATATCCGCCTCTCGACGCATCAGATCACGAACGTCGTTGGCGGCAATGACATCTATGACCAGATTGGGCGCGAGCGTCTTTATCTTGCACACCGCACGTGGCAACAAAACTGCCGACAAAATATCGCTTGCCGTAATGCGAACCTCGCCTTCAATGGATTGCGCTTGGCCAAGTGCTGCCAAAGCAACCTTATCGGCAGCGGCCCCCATGTCTTGCACATGGTGTTGCATCTTGCGGCCAGCGGCGGTCAGTACCAGCCCGCGACCAACACGTTCAAACAGCATCAATCCGAGTTCTTTTTCGAGCGCAGAAATCTGACGGCTCAGTGTAGGCTGGGTCAGCCCAAGGGAGCGGGCAGCCGCAGTAAGCGAGCCTTCGTTGGCGGTCGCCAAAAAGGCATGCATTCGGTTCCAGTCAAATGGCCTATCCATGCAAAAAATCATAGAGAGTATGAGAATTTCGTCAATTACATACGGAAGCGCATGAATGTAAGTATCCAAGCCAACAAAGTTCAGCACAAAAGAGACAGACATGACCCCGCACGCTACATTTTGGGACAAGGTCGCGCCCAAATACGCAAAAACGCCTATCGCCGATCAGGCCGCCTACGAATACACTCTTGGCCGGACACGCAGTTATTTGACCCCCGAAGATCGGGTCCTTGAACTTGGCTGCGGCACTGGTTCGACCGCTTTGCTGTTGGCCCCAGATGTTAAACAGATCACGGCAGTCGATCTATCGCCGGGCATGCTGGCGATTGCGCGGCAAAAAGCCACCAGTGCGGGCGTCAAGAACGTGTCTTTTGAGGTCGGTGCCGATGTTCCGAAGCACGGCCAATATGACGTTGTCATGGGGTACAGTCTGTTTCACCTGGTGCCAGACATGGAAAAGCGGTTTGCGCAGATTAATGAGCTGCTGCCCAAAGGTGGGTATTTCATCACCAAAACCGCTTGTCTTGGGCAACGTGGTGCAGGCATTGGCGGCGCACTGAAATCCCTGGCGATCCGCATCGCAATTCCGGTGATGCAAATGATTGGCAAAGCGCCCTACGTACGCAGTTTTTCAGTGAAAGAGCTGGAGCAAGCGGTCACCGCCGCAGGTTTCGAGATTGTCGAAAGCGGAAATCATCCCAAAGGGCCACCGCCCGCCCATTACATCGTGGCACGAAAGGTCTAATGCCTTTCGACTTTACCTTGAAGCATCATGTATCACGTCAAACCCGAAACGCTTTAGC
>JBAUHP010000382.1:0-2024 GCA_049680345.1 Albidovulum sp.
GCGTCAGGTCGAAAACCGCGAAGACAAGCGCCCGCAGTTGTCGGATTTGCGCGAATCCGGCTCGATTGAGCAAGACGCCGATGTGGTGATGTTCGTCTACCGCGATGAATATTATAAGGAACGCGAAAAACCCGGCGATCATGAGTTGGAGAAGATGGCCGCCTGGCAAGAGGTTATGGAGCAGGTGCATGGCAAGGCCGAAGTTATCATCGGCAAACAGCGCCACGGACCTATCGGCACGGTAGAGCTGTCGTTTGAAGGCCGCTTTACCCGGTTCGGCAACCTTGTGAAGGCCTGGCAACAGGGCGGAGATGATCGGTTCTGAGGGGCCTTGGGGGTGTGAAACTCATCGGCTCTTTTGCCGAAAGCTACGCAACTAAGGCGTTTTGCGTTTGAGTTGAGACATCAAGCACCATCTTTGGCCTTGACCCCGCCCATGACACTGTCAAAAACCACGCATGGCATCTGGAACCCTCACTATCGACCTTGCAGCACTGGCTGCCAATTGGCGGGCACTTGCGGCTATGGGGGGTGCTGAGGCGGCAGCCGTGGTCAAGGCCGACGGCTACGGGCTTGGGGCCGGGCCGGTGGCGCGCGCGCTTTGGGCTGCTGGCGCACGGCGGTTCTTCGTGGCCGCAGCCGAGGAAGGTGCGGCGTTGCGCAAAGCGCTGGAGCCAGAGGCAGAGATCAACATCCTGTCGGGCCATATGGTGGGCGATACAGGCCTGATCCGCGATCATGATCTGACGCCGATGCTGAATTCAGCCGCGCAGGTGCGGCGGCATCTTGATGCCCTGCCAGGCCACGGGTTTGGCATTCAGATTGATACCGGCATGCACCGGCTGGGCATGACGCCGGGTGAATGGGCGGGCCTTGCGCCCGAGGCCGCGTCCAAAGGGGCAAGGCTGGTGATGTCGCATCTGGCTTGCGCGGATGAGGCGGGCCATGCCCAAAACCCGCAACAACTGGCGACCTTCCGGCGCTTGACCGATGGAATAGCCCTGCCCCGGTCGCTGGCGGCGACGGGCGGGATCTTGCTGGGCCCGGACTATCACTTTGATCTGACCCGGCCCGGGATCGGGCTTTACGGCGGCCAGCCCTTTAACGATGCGCGCCCGGTCGTGCGCCTGTCATTGCCAGTGATCCAGATCCGCGATGTGGCGCCGGGGGATGCGGTCGGTTACGCGGCATCTTGGCGCGCCCGCCGCCCGGCAAGGATTGCAACACTGGCGGCTGGCTATGCGGATGGGCTTTTGCGCCATATGTCGAACCGCGCGCAGCTTTGGCACGGGGATGTCGCTTGCCCGCTGGTCGGGCGCGTGTCGATGGATCTGATCACGGCGGATGTAACCGCAGTTGGCACAGACCCCGAGGCGCTTGATATTCTTTGCCCGGCCCAGTCCGCAGACGCGCTGGGTGTTGCGGCAGGCACGGTAGGATATGAAATTCTGACAAGCCTTGGCCCGCGCTACGCGCGCAGCTATACGGGGGGCAAATGACAAATATCCTTGCCCCCCTTGCCGCCATTGGCGGTGCCACACAATCCGCTTTCGCGGCCATGGGCCGGATTGCGATTTTCGCAGGCGCCACCTTGGGCCATATGCTGCGCCCGCCCTTCTATCCGAAGGAATTCTTGCACGCCTTGTTGCAGATCGGCTGGTTCAGCCTGCCGGTGGTGGGATTGACCACGCTGTTTACCGGCGGCGCACTTGCCTTGCAGATCTATGCCGGTGGTGCAAGGTTTTCGGCCGAAGCGGTGGTGCCCTCGATTGTGGCCATTGGTATGGTGCGCGAATTGGGGCCGGTTTTTGCGGGGCTTATGGTGGCCGCACGGGTTGCATCCTCCATCGCCGCCGAAATCGGCACGATGAAGGTGACCGAGCAGTTGGACGCGCTTGTCACCCTGTCCACCCATCCGATGAAATATCTGACGGTGCCGCGGGTGCTGGCGGCGACCATTGCGTTGCCTGCACTGGTGGCTGTGGGCGATTCCATCGGGATATTTGGCGGCTATCTTGTGGGGG
>JBAUHP010000383.1:0-2604 GCA_049680345.1 Albidovulum sp.
CAGCATGGCATTGACGGCCAGATCGGCCTCTGTCACCGGGCCGGCGCCTGCATCCTTTTCCCAAGTCTCGGGCGACTTTTTCCAATAGCGCATGGCAATGTCGCCCGCAGCACGGGCGGCATCGGTCAAAAGGGCCAGATCATCATGCGCTGTCATGTCTTGGGTTTATTGACCGGCAAGGGTCAGCCCTTCAACCAAAAGGCTGGGCACGACATAAGAAAGGTGAAGGCGCGCATCATTGGCGGGGATGATCGCGCGCGCCATATCGCGCAGATTACCGGCGATGGTGCATTCATTGACCGCATAGGCGATCTGCCCGTTTTCGACCCAAAACCCCGATGCGCCGCGCGAATAATCGCCGGTGGTCGAATTGATCGACGCGCCAAGGAATGAGGTGACCAAAAGCCCGGTCCCCATATCGGCAACAAGCTGATCGCGGGTCTGGCTGCCTTGGGTCAGGGCGATATTGGCGTTGCTGGGTGAGGGCGGCCCCGAGGTGCCGCGCACAGCCGATGCAGTAGAGGCCATGCCAAGGCGGCGGGCGGTGGTAAGATCAAGCGTCCAGCCCTTCAGCACGCCGTCTTCGACGATATGGCGTGGCCTGGTTGCCAGACCTTCGGCGTCAAAGGGGCGCGACCCCGAGAGGCGCGGGCGGTGCGGGTCTTCGAATATCGACAGACCTTTGGGCAAGATTTGCGTCCCCAAAGCATCGCGCAGCCACGACGCGCCGCGCACGATGGCGCCGCCATTCACCGCCGACAAGATGTGACCGATAAGGCCCGAGGCGATACGTTCATCAAAGATCACCGGATAAGCGCCGGTTTTGGGCTGACGCGCGCCCGCACGGGCCAAAGTGCGTTCGGCGGCAAGCAGGCCGATATCTTCGGCGGGCGGCAGATCTGCCTGAAAGACGCGCGATTCGGCGGCCCAGTCACGCTCCATCTGCAGGCCCTCGCCGGTGATTGCGACTGCCGATATCGACCGCGAGCTGCGGCTGTAACCGCCAGAAAAGCCGTTGGACATGGCGATATGGATGCGGCGGCGGGCGTAAGAGGCCGATGCGCTGTCGACCTGAGAGATGCCGGTGACGCCAAGTGCGGCGGCCTCGGCGCGGCGGGCGTCCGCCTCCAGTGCGGCGGCGTTGGGTTCGGCGGATGGGTCCGAGAGTTCAAGGGCCTCGGCGTCCCACGTGGTTGCAAGCTGGTCGGGGTCGGCAAGGCCTACGCCGTCGTCAGCGGGGGCTTCGCGGGCCATGGCGACGGCGCGTTCGGCCATGTCAGCGATGGTGCGCGCCGATATGTCAGAGGCCGAAACGCTGGCTTGCCGTTGGCCAATCAAGACCCGCAGGCCAATTTCGACACCTTCGGCGCGTTCGGCCTGTTCCAGCCTATTTTGGCGCACATCGACCGAAATCGCGGTGCCGTCAACGGCCATGGCATCGGCCGCCGTAGCGCCCGCCTTTTTGGCGGCGTCAAGCAAGGCGGCGGTCAGGGATTCGAGCTTATCGGCCATTATCGGTCCTGTTATCTTTTTGCGCTAGCACCGCACCTAGTCACTGGTTGGCGATTTGCCAAGCAAAAGGGCCGCCCGGATCACCCGGACGGCCCTGTTTTGGCGGGTTTTGATCTTACTGAATTTGCTGGCCGTTGGCAAAGATGCTGCCGCCGTCCTTAAACTCGATCTTGGAGGACAGGGCATCGTCACCGGTTTCTGTCGCGAAAAGGCCAAGCATCATGCGGGCACCGATGATCTGGTCCTGGGGCACAAGGCCCATGGCCACTAGTTTGTCCATCAGCGCATTGGCACCGGTCAGGTTCAGGTTAACCTCACCCACCGGCATCGGCGTGTCGGCCGAATTGTCAAAGGTGACATCGCCGTCGCCTGTGAGCTCTGCGCCCGCGACCTTGAGTTGCACGGCGTTGATCTTTGCCGCGGTCACTTCAAACGGTGAGCCACCTGTGCCGCCGGTCGCCAGCGCTTCGGTCTGTTTGGGGTCGAACAGATCAATCAGCGGACGCATGGCGCCGGTGATATCAATGACCAATGTGGCAGGGTCGCGCGGCAGTTGGGCTGTCGGGTCGAACATGCCCCATAACGTGTCCGAAATGCTTAAATCGACAAGCTTGATCAGAACCGACGCAGGGACCGGGGTTTCCGATTTCGACACTGGCATGGCGATCTTGAACGCCGAACTGGCGATTGCCGCGTCGAATGGGAAGGGCATTGCGGCGCCGGAAAGCTTCATGGTCGTAGCACCACTTTCGCCGCCATATTCAATGCCGTCTTGCGACATTTTGAATGACAGACTGCCGCCTGCTGCGATGGAATCAGCGGCAAAATTGCCATCCGGCCCTTCGGCCTCGACGTGGGAGGTGCCGTCAGCATAGGCGAAAGTACCATCCATCAGCAGGCCCGCCTTCATGGCGGCGTACATATCGGACATGTCGACGCTGCCCGGCATGACCATTGTCGTGGTGCCGGAAAGGCCGTTGAACTGGCCGGTCATGTTGAACGTGCCCGTCCCTTGCGGATCGGCGGCGGTCATTGCCAGATCGACCGCTTCGGATTTCATGTCTGAGGTAACATTGCGGCTATCTGCATCTT
>JBAUHP010000384.1:0-1790 GCA_049680345.1 Albidovulum sp.
CGATATGGTCTTTGAGCATCCCGGCGAAGCGACCTTCCCGGTGTCGGTTTTCGTGGTCAAGCGCGGCGGCATGGTGGTGATTTGTGCAGGCACCACCGGCTATAACCTGACCTTCGATGTGCGCTATTTGTGGATGCATCAAAAACGCGTCCAAGGCTCGCATTTCGCCAACCTCAAGCAAGCCTCGGCCGCCAACAAACTGATGTTGGAACGCCGCCTTGATCCGTGCATGTCCGAGGTTCTGCCCTGGGCCGAGATCCCGGCCGCCCATATGAAAATGCGCCGCAATGAGCATAAGCCGGGCAATATGGCCGTGCTGGTGCAATCGCCGCGCACCGGCTTGCGGACTTTCGAAGATACGGTCGAGGCCAGCCGCCGCGACTAAGCTTGACGTAACGGCATGCGGCGGTCGATGGATTCATCGGCCGCCATTTTTTTTCATATCAATAAAATCAATGTCTTACCCGTGCGCACCCCGCCATTTCTGGCGGGTTGTATCTTGTTCATTTTCCAACAAGATATTCTCGGTATGGTTGTGTAATCGGCAATAAACCACCTTCACGCGAGAGTAAAAATGCAGTATGACTGGATCATCGATGTGTTGGGTGACATCAAGGCGTTTGCGAAAAGCAATGGGCTGACAGCACTGGCTGAGCAGTTGGACGATACATCGCTGATCGCTGCCGCCGAAATCACCCGGGTGACGGGAACACGAACCGGAGGGAAAGCTCTGGATGTCAGCACGGTTGGGGCGATTCATCGGAGAGTTGCAGCAAGCGGTAAATCGTGACGAGCTTCAGGCCGTTGTCCATGGCCTGCTATCGTATTTTCACATTGAGCATCTGGTCTATCATTCGGTCAAATCAAGCGGCGAGCAATATGCGGTCTTGACCTATCCAGGTGCTTGGGTCGCGCGTTATCTGGAACAAGACTATGCGCGTGTTGACCCGGTCGTGCAGGGATGTTTTCGCCGGTTTCACCCGGTGGACTGGAAGCGGCTTGACTGGTCGGGCCGCAATAGCCGTGCGTTCTTGGCCGAAGCGCAAGAGGCGGGGGTCGGCAATCAGGGCTATTCGGTTCCGATCCGCGGCCCCAACGGGCAGTTCGCGCTGTTTTCAGTATCGGGTCACGCCGCAGACGGACTTTGGGCGAAATTCACGCATGAATGTGTCAGTGACGTGATACTTGTCGCGCATTTTATCAATCAAAAGGCGCTGGAGATTGAGTGCCACAGCGATCTTCGGGCGATCAAAAACCTCAGCCCGCGCGAGATTGATGTGTTGACGATGCTTGCAACGGGGCTTAACCGCGCGCAAGCCTCTGAATCACTTAGCATTTCGGAACATACCTTGCGCAGCTATGTCGAAGCTGCACGTGTCAAGCTTGGCGCTGCCAATACCACCCATGCGGTTGCGCGCGCCGTCGCTTGCGGGCTGGTGCAAGTTTAGCGTTTCGACCGTACGCTGCCCTAATCTTCCATTAACCATGCCCCGCTAAGCCACCCTCATATCCAGGAGGGTTGCCATGATTAGATATGTGACAGGCAAGGAGTTGCCGTCTTTTCCATTGCTGCAAGAAACCATGTTTCGTGACCGCGCCGTACAGTTTCGCCACCGGCTTGGCTGGGAGGTTGAGGTTGACGCGAATGGGTGGGAGCAAGATGAATACGACCTGCTCAACCCGATCTATGTCATCTGGCAAATGCCAAATGGCCGCCACGGCGGATCCATGCGGTTTTTGCCGACGGTCGGGCGCACGATGATCAATGACCATTTTCGCCATCTAAGCGG
>JBAUHP010000385.1:0-4929 GCA_049680345.1 Albidovulum sp.
CTGGTGCTGTCCTTTGGGTCATGCCCGCACATCGCCCCCAGCATGATCGCGGCATCCCGCACGTCTTTGGTCATCGGTCCGGCCTGATCAAGGCTGGATGCAAAGGCCACAATCCCCCAGCGCGAACAGCGCCCGTAGGTCGGCTTGATGCCGGTAATGCCGGTGAAGGCCGCAGGCTGGCGGATCGACCCGCCGGTATCGGTCCCCGTCGCCGCAAGACACAGGTCGGCGGCCACAGCACTGGCCGATCCGCCAGACGATCCGCCCGGCGTCAGCGCCGTATCATCATTGCCGCGCCGCCATGGGTTGATGACATTGCCATAGCAAGAGGTTTCGTTGCTGCTCCCCATGGCGAATTCGTCCATATTGAGCTTGCCGAGCATGACCGCACCGGCATCGGCCAGTTGCTGGCTGACAGTGGATTCATATTCGGGCCGGAAGCCTTCCAAAATGCGGCTGGCGGCCTGTGACGGCACACCCTTGGTGCAAAACAGATCCTTGATCCCCACCGGAATGCCGCACATCGCAGGCGCATCCCCCGCCTTGATCCGCAGATCGGCGGCAGCGGCACGCTCGCGCGCAATTTCGGGCGTCTTGTGAACAAAGGCGTTCAGCGCCCCCGCCCCTTCTATTGCGGCCAGACAAGCCTCGGTCAGCTCAGCCGATGACACTTCGCCCCGGCGCAAGGCATCGCGGGCGGCGGCAATGGTCCATGTGTTAAGCGCGCTCATTCGACCACCTTCGGGACGGCAAAGAACCCCTCGCGGGCATCGGGTGCGTTTTTTAGGATCTGCGCTTGAATACCGCCGTCCGTCACCACATCGGCGCGCCGCTTCAGCCGCATCGGTGTGACGCTGGTCATCGGCTCCACACCCTCTACATCGACCTCATTCAATTGCTCCATGAAGTTGACGATACCGGTCAGCTCCTCCGCAAGGGCTGGCAGGTCATCTTCCTTCACCGCGATCCGCGCCAGATGCGCGACCCGCCGGGCTGTGTCGATGTCGATGGACATGGGGGCGTACTCCGTCTTTCAGATCAGCCCGGGTTTACAGCCGCCGCGCCCGCGCTGCAAGGGAGGAGCGGCGGCCCCTCACGGCCAATATCCCCTCCCGGGTTTGTCCCCGTGGCCGCGTCAAAGGTGTGGGGCAGCTGTGTGGCCGCGCTGCTGCGGCCGGGTCTTTGGTTTGGCCCGCAAGTTTGGGCCCGCAAGTCTGGGACCAGAGGTTTTTGCGCGACCGGCTTGTCCGGGCCTTGAAGGCCGCAAAGCTGACCCCTCGCCTTGGCCCTGCGCCGCTGTCAGACCAGCAAGATCAACTGACGGGTTTTCGCCAGAAAACCAGCCAAAGGAGGCTTGTCCGCAGCCCTGCTTTTTTGGTTTCACGGAGCTTGTGAAACTCATTAATATTTCCTTAACGGGAGAATCAATTACCCTTATTTTCAATACGTTGCGAAATTTTTCACTGTGAAAACCTCTCGGTTTTCACAGTTGCAGATCGACCCGCCCCCGCTAAAAGGGGGCGGAAAAGCCTCAGCTTGAAGCGTCCAGCTTATCTTGGGTGCGCAGCTCAAAATCGCTCGCATCGTGGCGCTCTGGCAGCTGCATATCCAGATCCCCCCAATCGCGGTTGACCTTTCGGCCGCGCTGAACAGCCGGGCGCGCATCAATCGCTTCAGCCCAGCGCATCACATGTTTATATGAGGCCACATCCAGGAATTCCGCCGCCCCATATTGGCGCCCCAAAACCAGCCCGCCATACCAGGCCCAGATCGCCATATCGGCAATCGTATATTCGTCACCCGCGATATAGGCATGTTCGGCCAATTGCCGGTCAAGAACATCCAGCTGCCGCTTGGTTTCCATCGCGAACCGGTCGATCGCATATTCGATCTTGAAGGGCGCATAGGCGTAGAAATGCCCGAAGCCGCCACCCAGATAGGGGGCCGATCCCATTTGCCAAAACAGCCAGTTCAGGCATTCGGTTCGCGCTGCCGGATCTTTGGGGATGAAGGCGCCGAACTTTTCGGCCAGATGCAAGAGGATCGAGCCGGATTCGAACACGCGCACAGGCTTTGCGCCGCTGCGGTCCACAAGCGCCGGGATCTTGGAGTTCGGATTGATCTCGACAAAGCCGCTGCCGAACTGGTCGCCGTCACCGATCTTGATCATCCAGGCGTCATATTCCGCGCCGCCATGCCCAAGCTCCAGCAATTCTTCCAGCATCACCGTGACTTTGACGCCGTTTGGTGTGGCCATTGAGTAAAGCTGAAACGGATGCTTGCCCACCGGCAGCGGCTTATCATGCGTAGCCCCGGCGATGGGGCGGTTGGTTTTGGAAAACTGGCCGCCGTTTTCCTTATCCCAGGTCCAGACCTTCGGTGGTGTATATTCTGCTGGCATCTCGTCTCGCCTCACTTCTTTCGGGGCCATGCTGCCCATTGATCATTTGGCTTTCAGATCTAGGCTATGCCCCAGTCGCTTCCAAGGCCAGAGCTTGGGTGAATATTTCATCACTCGATCACAAAGACGGGACCACCCATGGTCAAACGGCCCTCACATCAACACCCGCAACCAATCGGCCCCGGGTTTTTGCGGCCACAGATGCCTTTCCTTGCGCCGGACAAGAAAAAGCGCCCCATCCACGTAGGAGGAGGCGCTTTTTTGATAATCTTACGTCATTTGCGGCAATATCCGCAGTCACTCGCAAAAAAAGGGCACGATTCCCCGGACCATCAGTGCAAAATTGCCGCAAGGATCAGCAGGGCAAATCCTGCAAACTCGATCCATGGCATGTTTAGCGAAATGTTCATATCTATCTTCTTTCGTTCAATACAGTCTTTATACGGATCGAATGCAGAAAAATTATGTCTGCACCGCCACTTAACTAGGCGTGAGAGTGAAAATGACTGTTTCCACCTTCACCGGCGTTGCTAACTTTTAGACAGGTTTTGAGAGCTGTCGGCGACAATGCGGCGCTCTGGTGGCAGCGCTGTGCATGACTGATGACACTAGGTAAGCTTTATCATGGCAGCGCAGGTTGCAGGTTATTGATGGCTGGCGTCTGGGCGCATGTTGAAACATTGTCGAGGCACGTTATGCAGGGGGCGCAGCCATTCACGCCGTCTGTGCCAGCCTGCTTTGCAGCAAAAGCCCGCTTTCAGTCAGGATCGGATAAGCGACGGTCACCAGCAATGAATTGATTTCCTTAAGCGATCTGACCACCTCCAGATGGATGTCAGAGGTTTCGATGCTATTGCTGTGCCCGGTGCGCAGCCGGTCCAGATGGCGGTCATGGCTTTCACGCTCCAGCCGACGCATGACCTCTTTTTCCTTGGCCAGTTGCCGCGCGCTGTCGGTGTCGCCCGAAATCAGCACATTCAGCGCAAGCTGCATATTGGCGCCGACGCGGGCGTGAAGATTGCACATCTCTGCCCAGCCCTCTTCGGAGAACCGCAAATTCTTGCTTGCCCGGTCTTCGGCCAAAGTCAGAAGGTTCTTGGCGATGATATCGCCGACATGTTCAAGGTTGATGGTGAAATCTGTCAGCTCCATCCCCAGACGCGCTTCTTGGGCGTTTAACTGGCCGCGATTGACCTCGGCGATGAACAGCTTGATGTCGGTATGCATCCGGTTGATGCGATCATCTTGCGCGCGCACCCGTTCGATCTGTTCTTGGTTGCCACCGTCCATAAGGTCCATCACGGGTTGGTACATGGCGGCAACCAACTCTCCCATGTGCAGCAATTCGCGCTTGGCGCTGGCGAGTGCCACGCTGGGAGTTTGAAGCGCAGTGCGGTCAAGCGCCGATCTGGGCGCAGCCAGCCCTTCGGCGGCTGCGGCAATTGCAGGTGCCGACAACAACCTATCCGTCAAGCGTTCCATCCATCCGACAAAAGGCAGTGTCACCACGACCAATGCCAGATTGAAAACCAGATGGAAGTTCACCAATTGTTGCGCCGCACTTCCCCCCAGATATTGCACCGGCAGATCCACCACCAACAAAAGCGCAAAGGCCAGCGCCGAAAACGCCCCCCGAAAGATCAGATTGCCAAGCGGGATGCGGCGCGCCTCGATCTCCATGCCTCGGGTCAGCCAAACCGCAATGATCCCGCCGCCGACATTGGCACCAAGGACCATCGGCAAGGCCACCTCCAGCGGCAACAGGCCACTTGCCGCGAAGGTCACCAACAACAAGACCGTCGCCACCGAAGAATGCACCAGCCAGGCGATCAATGCCGCCACACCAAAGGCGGTCAGCGGATCGCCCTTCAGATAGTTGATCATCAGCGGCAAGAAGGCGCTGTCGCGCAACGGCTCTGTCGCCTCGCCCACCATCTTCAGCGACAAAAGGATAAAGGCGATGCCCAAGACGATGCGCCCGGTCTGGCGCCATTTTCGTGCCTCGAACTTCAAGAACAAGGTGGCACCGGCGAATAGCAGGATCGGGATCAGGCCGCTTAAGTCAAAAGACAGGATCTTGACGACCAAAGCAGATCCAAGATCAGCCCCCAAAAGGGCGGCTATCCCCGCACCCACCGTCAAAATCCCGCTGGTCGCAAATCCCGCCGCCAAGACCCCCACGGCGGTCGAGCTTTGCAAGACCACCGCCAAGATCACACCCGATAACGCCATCTGCGCATAGCCGCCGCGCGCGCCACGCAGCGCCGCCTTCAACGCGGTGCCATGCGCGCGTTCGACCCCGGTGCGCACCATGCGCACGGCCCAAAGCAAAAGCATGACCGCCCCGGCCAGATGCAACAAGAACGACAGTGCTGGCATATTCTCTCCTCAGACCCGTAGCGGGCAGGGTTTCCCTACAAGGGCTTACCTGACCATCATAAGGCAAATCGTCAATTCTTATCGGATCATTAGTCAAGGCGATCTTAAGCGCCCGACATTTGTGATACGCCCTTCGATGCGCCCGACAC
>JBAUHP010000386.1:0-7068 GCA_049680345.1 Albidovulum sp.
GTGGCGATCATCTTGAGGGGCACGAAGAATAGCGGCAGCTCATTGCCGCCATGAATGACCGAATAGGCCTCGTGATAGCCAGTGCCAAAGATGGTGCCGCCCGACAAGAACCCGCATAAAGCCACGACGCAACCGCAGCCAAAGGCAAAGGCAATCGGTCGTTTACTGCGCCCAAGGCTTCTTTGCCAATCGACGCGTCGGCCAAACTCGACCATGAAGCGGGCGAAAAATCCGCCCAGTAGGCCGCCCAACATCGCTGTAATTGCCAGCGCGAACCAGTCGGTCACGGTGCCCAGATTGCCCGATGCATAGCCAAAATACGCATAGTTGCCGCCAAGTGTGGTGGCCGTTAGTCCCGCGATGATGGTCGCGGTCAAAATCAGGCCGCTGGTTTTCGCCTCAAAAGACCGGCTCAGCTCTTCAATTGTAAAGACGATGCCTGCAAGGGGGGCGTTGAAGGCGGCGGCGATACCGGCCGCAGATCCGGCAAGGATAAGGGCGCGCTGATCCTTGCCGCCCTTCACCCCTATTGCTGACATGATTGACGCGCCAACCTGAACCGTCGGCCCCTCGCGCCCGATGGAGGCACCGCAGGCAAGGCCAAGAACCGTCAGCACGATTTTTCCAAACGCCAGTCGAAGCGACAAAAGCCGGTCGCGCACTTTTCTATCGCTGGTGTGCATCGCGGCAATGCATTGCGGAATGCCGCTGCCCTGCGCGTTGGGGAACCATCTGGCCGCCACAAAGGCGCAAAGCGCAAAGCCGATCGGGGTGACAAGCCAGGGTAGCGACGGATAGGCCCCAATGGCGTTGTAGAAAAAATCTTGGACATCGTCGGCAAGATAGGCAAAGGCGTAAGCGCTTAGACCGGTAAGGATGCCGCCGCCCAAGAACATTGTGCGTCGCCGCAGTTTGCTAGATTGGCGAAGCCACCAAAAACGCTTCATTCTGCTGTCCTTCCAGGGTTACGGCAGGCCGATTTCGGTTAGGTTTCGCGCCCGTGGGTTCGGGATGGGCATGTTGTCGTTGCTATGTCGCTTGGCCCCGTTGTGCAAGCAACCTTGCCCGCCGATATACGCGTTTATGGCCATTAGGCCTGCTTAGCTGCGTGCAAACCCAACGATATCCTCGACAAGGCAATCAAGGCTATCGGTCCATGGGTGCCCACTGAGGCTGGCGGTCAGCAAGGAGAGTTCGGTGCAAGCCACCAGCAAATGATCGCAGCTTGGGCGCATCCGGGCGGCAATCGCGCCCATCTCGGCGGCGGCCCCTGGCCCACTATCGCCTGACTTGACCCGCCGGATCAGGTCCAGAAGGGCCGTATCGTCTTCAAGAAAAACCGGCGTCAGACCGGCATCGGCAAAAGGTTCATCGAACACCCCGACCAGCCGTACTGCAGGCGAGGCCAGCATGCCGATCCTTCCGCCGTGCCCAACGGTCTTGGTCAAAGATCGGGCGGTTGCAAGACGCATATCAAGAAACGGCAATGGGCATGCGGCAATGACATCAGGCGCATAGGCATGGGCCGTGTTGCAAGGCATTGCCAAGGCTTCAGCGCCCGCAGCCTCAAGCCCCCTGGCCATGCGGGCCAGCACTGGTGCGGGGTCTTCGCCCGTTTTCTCGATCAGTCGTTTGATCCGGCTTGGAACGCCTGGGTTTTGGTGAACAATCAGCGGCACATGATCGGCATCATCAAAGGCGGGAACTGCGCCCAGGACCTTTTGCATCAATAACACCGTGGCCTCTGGCCCCATGCCGCCGAGAATGCCGATTGTTCGCATCTTTGTGCCCCCAAGAAATTCCACGGCGAAACTAGCGTTCGCTGTGGAACATTCAAGCGCGCAATCGCCTTTGTCAGGGCCATCGGCCCTGCACGGCCTAAAATGCCCGTACTTCAATCATGCGCGGCCCTTTAGTAGGTTTGCTAAGCGCTGATTTGAGGGCCTCAGGATCGACGCCAACCGATTGGAAGGGCAGATCGCAGGCCGCCGCGAATGGTTCAAGCTTCAGGGGGGATGGGTCACAGCCAATGACCTCGGCCTTGGCGGCCAGCATCCAATCTGCGATTTCCTTGAAGCCAGCACTGTTCCACACGACATAGGTGATCTGCAGGCCTTCATCGACGGCGGTGCGCAACTCGCCCGGCGAAAATTGTAAGCCGCCATCACCGATCAAGCAGATGATCGGCGTGCCGGGGGCGGCAAGCGCGGCCCCTACGGCAGCGCCGGTGGAAAAGCCCAATGCGCCAAAGCCGGTTGCGGCGTTGAACCAACCGCCGGGGCGGTCGTGATCATAACACAGGCTGCCTGCGTAGACGGGCTGGGTGCTGTCGCCGACGATAATCGCGCCCGGAACCGTGTTGCGCATCGCATCAAGCATTGCCAGATTTGCCAAGAGATTAGGTGAAAGTTTCACAGCTTCGCTTCGCGCCGCTGCGATGGTGCTGGCGGCGCGCGCCGCGCCATCGGCCTTGTGCGGTGCCAACAAGGGCAGCATGGCATCAATCGTGCTTGCTGTATCGGCACAGATGCGAATTGCGGCTTGTTGACGGGCAAGTTGTTCTGGGCACAGATCAACCCGGATCATGCCGGGTAACTGCGGCATTTCGCAAATGCCGTAGCCATCGTAATCTGTCTGGCCAAATTCCGTACCCAAGGCCAGAATCTGATCGGAATCGGCAATAAGGCTGCGCACCGCCGCCAAGCTGGGGCTGGCGGGTACGGCAAGCGGATGGCCAAACATAATGCCACGCGCATTGGTGGTCTGCACGACCGGCGCGTCAAGCCGTTCGGCCAAGGCGCGGACATGTTGGGCGGCAAAACGGGTGCCACCTCCGGCAAGGATCACGGGCCGCTTGGCTGATTTCAAACTCTTCGCGGCCGCTTCCACCAGCGCCATGTCGGGGGCGGCGCGCGTTGCGGTGACCAAAAACCCCGTAGTCAATGCAGGGCAGGGCAGGGGCATCACGTCTGTGGGCACCTCAATATGTACCGGGCCGGGGCGGCCGGTCGTGAGGGCCGCGAAGGCACGGGTCAGGACGCTTTCCAGCACATCAGGCGCGGTAACCTGAAAACTTGGGCAAAGCGGGCGTACCATTGCGCCCTGATCCGGCAATTCGTGCAAGTGGCCCAAACCCTGACCAAGGCTTGCGCGCTTGTTCACACCCGAGATAATCAGCATCGGCACAGAATCTTCGCGTGCCTGCGCCATGGCCGTCAGCGCGTTCAAAAGGCCAGGCCCGGTTATCACAAAGGCCACCCCCGGCTTGCCCGACACCCGCGCATAGCCATCGGCCATAAAGGCCGCACCTTGTTCGTGGCGCGCGGTGACATGGCGAATGCCCGATCCCGCCAACCCACGATACAATTCAACCGTATGCACACCCGGGATACCAAAGACAGTATCGACGCCCCGCGCCTTCAAGCCCTGAACCAGAACCTCGCCAACTGATGCCATTATGCGGCCTCCCCGAGTTTTTGCATATGTTGCGCGATACGCTGACAAGCCTCGGCAATCAAGGCATCAGGCTGTGTTAACGACAGCCGCACCCAGCCTGCCAAAGCGTCACCAAAGCTTTCGCCGGGCATGACGGCCACCCCGGTGCTATCCAGCAGCCGAAACGCGAAGTCTTCACCGGACAGGCCCGATGATCTGATGTCGACAAGCGCAAACATGCCTGCATCGGGGCGATGCACCGCAAGCCCGGAGATGCCGTGAAGCCGGTCGTGGATAAGTTCGGCGCGTCGCGCGTGCCTTTCGCTCATGCCTTTGGCAACCGGAGAGGGTTTGCTAAGTGCATCGGCCGTCATGTCGGCGATAAAGGGCTGGCTGCCAAACAGCATCGTTTCCGAAATTGGCAGGAGCCTTGCGATGAACTCAGCCGGCCCCACACACCAGCCGGACCGAAATCCGGGTGCTGCATGTGATTTTGAGATCGACGATGTCGCGACCACCCGGTCTGCAAATTCCGGGTAAGACAGCGGCGAGGTGAAGTTTGACCCTTCGAAAACAAGATCCTCATAGACTTCATCCGAGATGATCCACAGATCCTTCTCTCGGGCCAGGGTGCCAATTTCCACAATGTCATCCGGGGTAAGAATTGCGCCAGTTGGATTATGGGGCGTGTTCAGGAAGATAACCTTGGTGCGCGGCGTCACTTGGGCTGCGATATCTGCGGCATCGATGCGAAATCCACGCTCTGCGCGCAAAGCCACGGGCACGGCCTTGGCACCGGTGGCCGCAATCAGGCCCATATAGGTGGCATACATCGGGTCGCCGATGATCACCTCATCACCGCTTTCCACAAGCGCCATCAAAGCTGCGAAAAGGGCAGTCTGGGTGCCGGGAAGGCAGATGATCTGATCGGGCGCGAAGGGACGTCCGCGCCGCTTGCTGTAGCGTTCGGCCAAAGCCTCCAACAGACGTGGTTCGCCTTGGCCGTTGGAATATCCGGTGCGGTCGGCATTGATTGCCTTGATCGCAGCATCCTTCAGGGCTTGCGGTGTTGGTACGTCGGGCTCGCCTATTGTCAACTCAATAATATTGGCTCCGGCCTCTTTCATGGCGCGGGCCTTGTTGTGAACGGCCCATTTCGCACCACCAAGCCCTGCAAGCCGGTTCGTGATCGATGCATATCTCATCGCTGGTCTGTCTCCGTTAAAGTGGCGGTTAGGGGGAGGGTGGCGGGCAGGTAAGCTGCCAGATCGATGCCCAGAACGGCACCGACTGCGGTGATGCCGATTTGGGCAAGCTCATCTTCCCCAAAGCCGCTGGGCAGTGCTGAACCTTCCAGCCACAAGCCATCCAAAATGGCATTGCAGGCAATGGCGTGGGTTCTTGCTTTTTCTGGGCTGATCTTCCCGGGCAGCGCTGAAATCATCCCCTCAAGCAAATTGCGAAAATGCAAATAGCTTTCTTCGTGCACGGCTTTCATCGCAGGGTCTGATTGAACCTGGTTAATGAAACCGGCCCAAAGGCTCATCGTGCGGCCATCAATGATGGGGGGGCGCAAAGAGGCCACGACAAATGCAGCAAGGCGACCTTCGGGCGACGGCGGTGCCGAATCAAGCAAAGCCAGGCTGCCCTCTGTCAGGCGCGACATCAGCGTATGATATGCCTCGCGGGTCAGATCCTCTTTTGAGTGGAAATAGTGACGAATCAGTCCTTGGGTGACACCGGCCCTTGCGGCAATCGCACGCACGGTGGCAGCACCCCGCCCACCTTCGGCGATCAGATCGAGGGCTGCGGTTATCAATGCGTCGCGCCGTATCTCCTCGCCTTCGCGCCGGAATTTCCGCCTTTCGCCCGCCATCTGTGCCAGCCTCAATTATACGCTTGCATAATTGCATGCGTTCGGTGTTAATTGCAATGAGATTGTATGGGGAGCCAGTCTTAAATGGGCGAAGCTGCGCAAAGCGTGGGGGCGGAAGTTCGCCCTGAAGCTATTTTGATCGAAGATTTGCATAAATCCTTCGGCGCATTGGAAGTTCTCAAGGGGGTTTCGCTCACGGCGCGGGAAGGCGACGTTGTCGCGATCATCGGTGGATCGGGTTCCGGTAAATCCACGATGCTGCGCTGCATAAACTTCTTGGAAACACCTTCATCCGGTAAGATCGTGATCGGCGGCGAAGAGGTAATCTTGCGCCCCGACGGCACCCCGGCCAACCGCCGTCAGATCGAAAAGCTGCGCCAAAGCCTTGGTATGGTGTTTCAGCAGTTCAATCTTTGGAGCCATAAGACGGTTCTTGAAAACCTGATCGAAGTACCGATCCATGTCCTTGGCGTGCCCAAGGATGAAGCCATTGCGCGGGCCGAAAAGCTGCTGGCGCGGGTCGGTCTTGCCGAAAAGGCCGATGTCTATCCGGCCTACATGTCGGGCGGTCAACAACAGCGTGCGGCTATTGCCAGGGCGCTAGCGATTGAGCCGCGCGCCATGTTGTTTGACGAGCCGACATCCGCGCTTGACCCCGAGTTGGTCGGCGAAGTTTTGAACGTGATCCGTGATCTGGCCGCCGAAGGCCGCACGATGATCTTGGTAACACATGAGATGAAGTTTGCCCGCGAAGTCGCGAGCCATGTCATCTATCTTTACAACGGCCTTGTTGAAGAAGAAGGCCCACCCGAAGTGCTGTTCGGCGCGCCCAAGTCAGAGCGTTTGAAACAGTTTCTAAAATCCGTGGGTTAACACGGATGCCCAAGTCCAATGGAGAGACCAACAATGAAAAAACTATCCCTTGTCGTCGCGGCGTCACTTGCATTTGCAACCGCCGCAGTCGCTGAACCTGTAAAAGTCGGCATTGCGGCCGAACCCTATCCACCCTTTGCCAGCCCCGATGCGGCCGGTAACTGGGTTGGCTGGGAAGTCGAGATCATCGGTGCGGTTTGTGCCGCCGCCGAAATGGAATGCGTGATTACGCCCGTCGCATGGGACGGGATCATTCCATCACTGACCTCGGGGCAGATTGATGCCATCATGGCGTCAATGTCGATCACTGCTGACCGCATGCAAACCATCGACTTTTCCGACAAATACTACAACACGCCGACGGTTATCGTGGCGCCCAAAGGCTCTGACATTACGGCGGATGCAGAGGGCTTGGCGGGCAAGATCCTTGGGGTTCAGGTTTCGACCGTCCACCAAGACTACGCTCAGACCCATTTCGCCGACAGTGTCGCCGAGATCAAAACCTACCAGACGCAAGACGAGGCCAACCAAGATCTTGTATCGGGCCGGATCGATGCCACGCAGGCGGATTCGATCGCACTTGATGCCTTCTTGGCAACCGAAGCCGGTGCTTGCTGTGAAAACAAGGGCACTGTCGCGGAAGATCTGGAGATTCTTGGGCCAGGTGTTGGCGTCGGATTGCGCAAGGGCGAGGATGCGTTGAAAGCCAAGTTCAACGAAGGCATCGCCAAGATCATCGCCGATGGTACCTACGACACGATCAGTGCGGGATACTTTGCCTCGTCGATCTACTAATCCCTGACCATGGAAATGCTGATCAGCGCGCTTTCAACCTTCGAGCTTTTGGCCTGGAACCCTCCGGGCTGGGGCGCGAACCTTATGGG
>JBAUHP010000387.1:0-11917 GCA_049680345.1 Albidovulum sp.
TGGCTGCATCGTTTGCAAAAGCAGGCCTAGATCGGACTGTGCCACCATTGCCCTTGTCCTTTCCTTGCCGGCACCTGCCCGCCGTCTTACCGGGTCACCCGGGGTCAAAGCTGTGCGGCGACATCCTCAGGAATATCAAAATTCGCCGTGACGTTTTGAACATCGTCGTCTTCTTCCAGCGTATCAATCAGCTTCATCAGCTTTTGCGCGGTTTCCAGATCAACTTCCGTGCGGTTTTGCGGCTTCCAGATCAGCTTGGCCTCTTCGGATTCGCCCAAGGCCTTTTCCAAAGCATCCGAAACCTCGGACAACATGTCGGCGGCGCAATAGATCCAATGGCCATCCTCATCGGATTCCACATCCTCCGCCCCCGCCTCGATCGCCGCCATCATCACCGTATCGGCGTCACCGGCAGCGGGCAGATAGGCCACCTCACCCACCCGGTCGAACATGAAGCTGACCGAGCCTGTGGTGCCCAGATTGCCGCCATGTTTGGTGAAATAGCTGCGCACATTAGAGGCCGTGCGATTAAGGTTATCGGTCATCGTCTCGACGATCACCGCGATCCCGTTCGGGCCGTAACCTTCATAACGGATCTCGGTATAATCATCGGCATCGCCGGCCATGGATTTCTTGATCGCACGATCAATCACTTCCTTGGGGCAAGACACCGACTTCGCCGCTTTCACCGCAAGCCGCAGCCGCGGGTTTTTTTCAGGATCCGGATCGCCCATCTTGGCGGCCACCGTGATCTCTTTTGCCAGCTTCGAAAACAGCTTCGAGCGCAGCTTGTCTTGCCGCCCCTTGCGATGCTGAATATTCGCCCATTTTGAATGGCCTGCCATGGCTTGCGTCCCTCAGTATTTTAGCGTCGCGCCTCTATATGTCAGGGCAAGGCCGCACTGCAACCCTATCACCCGCTTGCACTTCGCGCCCTCAGGGGTTTCACTGGCGCAAAACCCCCGGAGCATCACATGTCCCAAGACCAGATCATATTGTTCACCCTCTTCGGTGCGGTCTTCGTTTTGTTGATATGGGGGCGCTGGCGCTATGATCTTGTCGCCTTCGCAGCCCTGATGGCGGGTGTGCTGACCGGCGTTGTGCCCACCAAGGATGCATTCGACGGATTTGGCCATCCGGCCACCCTGGTGGTGGCGCTGGTGCTGATCGTCTCGGCGGGGCTGACGCGTTCGGGGGCTGTGTTCTTGATCACCCGCACCCTTGTCGATGCAGGCCGCAGCCTTGGTGGCCATATTGCGCTGATGGGGGCTGTGGGCGGCGTGCTTTCGGCCTTCATGAACAACGTGGCAGCCTTGGCCCTGTTGATGCCCGTCGATATCCAGACCGCCCGCAAGGCCGGGCGCGCACCGGGGCTCAGCCTTATGCCGCTGTCTTTCGCCACGATCCTTGGCGGCATGGCCACATTGATCGGCACGCCCCCCAATATCATCATCGCCACCTTCCGCGAAGACGCCCTTGGCGAGCCCTTCGCGATGTTCGATTTCGCCCCCGTCGGCGTCACCGTCGCCCTTGCGGGGCTGGTGTTCGTGGCCGTGATCGGCTGGCGGCTGATCCCCCAGCAGACCGATGCCGCCTCTGCGGGCGGCGCCATGCCCGATATCGCCAACTATATCGCCGAACTGACCCTGCCCGAAGGCTCACCCCATATAGGCACAACCGTCGAAGGCCTTTACGAGGCGGGCGACAAGGCCGGTGTCGCGATCTTGGGACTTGTGCGCGACGGCAAGCGCCGGTTTGGCGCTGCGCATGATGTGGCCCTCAAGGCCGGTGACGCGCTGGTGCTGGAAGCCCCGCCCGAAGCACTGGATGAATTTCGCAGCGCCCTCGCCCTCGATTTCGCCGATCCCAAGCGGCAAGAGGCGCTGAAGGCCGACAGCAACGGGCTGACCGTGATCGAGGTTGTGGTGACCGAAGGCGCGCGTATCGACGGCAAATCAGCGCAGGCCATCGGCCTGAGCTGGCGCCAGCGCACCGTGCTTTTGGGCATCTCGCGGCGCGGCAAGCGCATCCGTGGCCGGGTGCGCCAGGAATCCGTCAAGGCGGGCGATATCTTGTTGCTGCTGACGCAGTCCGAATCCGCCAATGATGTGGTCGAATGGCTGGGCTGCCTGCCCTTGGCCGACCGCGGGCTTGCGGTCACCGAAAACACCAAGACCTGGGCCGCCATCGGGCTTTTCGCAGGCGCGGTTCTGGCGGCCAGCACCGGGCTTGTCTATCTGCCCATCGCCCTTGGTTGCGTGGTCGTGGCCTATGTGCTCGCCAAGATCTTGGCCGTGTCCGAGATCTATACCCATGTCGAATGGCCGGTGATTGTCCTGTTGGGCTCGATGATCCCCCTGGGCAGCGCGCTGGAAGGCTCTGGCGGCACCGAACTTGTCGCCAATTGGCTGATCGGACTGACAGCGGGCCAACCCGCTTGGGTGGCCTTGACGCTGTTGATGGTGGTGACAATGTCGCTTTCGGATGTCTTGAACAATACCGCCACCGCGATTGTTGCGGCCCCGGTGGCGGTCAGCATGGCCAATGCGCTTGATGTCTCGCCCGATCCGTTCTTGATGGCCGTGGCGGTTGCGGCATCTTGTGCGTTCTTGACCCCCATAGGGCATAAGAACAACACGCTGATCCTAGGCCCCGGCGGCTACCGCTTTGGCGATTACTGGCGCATGGGCCTGCCGTTGGAAATACTTGTCATCGCGGTATCGGTGCCGATGATCCTGCTGGTCTGGGCGTTTTGAACGCCCAGCTAAGACGCCCCAGCTACAATGGCCACAGATACGGGATCAGCAAACACGCCACAATCGCTGTGACAATATCAAGCGGTATCCCCAGCCGCATGTAGTCGGTAAAGCGGTACCCGCCCGGCCCGTAGACCATCATATTGGTCTGATAGCCAATCGGGGTTGCAAAGGCGACCGAGGCTGAAAACATCACCGCCACCGCAAAGGGGCGCGGATCATAGCCCAAAGACACCCCTAGCTGGATCGCAATCGGCGTCAAGATAACCGCCACGGCGTTGTTCGACAGGGTTTCGGTCAGCGCCAGCCCCATCACATAGACCGCCGCAATAATTGCCCAAGGCGGCAGATCCACCAAAAACGGCCTCACCCCGCTTACAATCAGATCAACCGACCCCGCATGTTCAAGCGCCTGCCCCACCGCCAGCATCCCGAAGATAAGGGCCAAAAGCCGACCCTCGACAAAGCTGAAGGCCTCTTCGGCATCAATGCAGCGCAAAATCAAGATGATCGCCGCGCCCAAAAACGCCGTAAGCTGGATCGGCGCCACATTGAACCCCGACAAGATCACAACACCGGCCAGCACACCGATGGCAATCGGCGCGTGCTTGCGCCGGTAGGCCTTCACCTTGGGGTGCGATACATCCACCAGATCCTGATCTTCGGCCAGCCGCCGGATATCTTCGGGCGCGCCTTCCAACAGCAAGGTGTCGCCCACCCGCACTTCCAGATCGTCCAGCTGACGGCCAAAGTTCTGGTTGCGCCGATGCGCCGCGATCACATAAACCCCATACCTGCGGCGCAGGCGTAAATCGCCCAAGGTGCGCCCGATCATCTTGCAGCCCGGCGAAATCAGCACCTCGACCGTCTCGGTCCGGACCGACGACAGCTTGTCCACCAGCCGGATATCCTTGTTTTGCTGCATCCCCAGCAATTCCGCCACTTCGGTGCGCAAGATCACCCGGTCGCCTTGCTGCAACTCAACCGGCCCAAGGTTGCGGCGCAAAGACGCGTCCCCGCGCAGCACGTCAACCACCCGCACCCCGTCATGTTTAAAGAGGTCAATCTCCATCACCCGTTGCCCGATCAGGCCTGAGTCTTCGGGCAAGGCAACCTCGGTGAAGAACTTCATCTTGGACCGGTCAGACAACATCATGCCCAAAGATTCGCGCACCGGCAGCAAGTACCGCCCGAACACCGCGATAAAGACCGCCCCCACACATGTCACCGCCAACCCCAAGGGGGCGATCTCAAATATGCTGAAAGGCTCAAGCCCCTGTTCGCGCGCCACCCCGTCTACAAGCAGGTTGGTCGAGGTGCCGATAAGCGTGATCATGCCACCCATGATGGTGAAATAGGACAAGGGCAGCAAAAGCTTCGAGGGTGCCGCCCCCATGGTGCGCGCCACCTGAATGACGATGGGAATCATCACCGCCACCACCGGCGTGTTGTTCATGAAGGCCGAGGCCACCACCACAAAGACGAAAAGCCCCGCCATCGTGGCCACCGGGCGCGAGGCTGCATGCCGTTCGGCCAATTGCGTCAGCCGCTCCAATGCCCCGGTTCGCACCAGACCGCCCATGATCAAGAACATGAAGGCAATCGTCCATGGCGCTGAATTTGAAAGAACTTTTGTCGCGGCCTCTACCGGCAATATGCCCAAGGCCAGAAAGGTTGCAGCCCCGCCTATTGCCACCACTTCGGTGGGCAAAGTCTCGCGCATGAACTGCAAGAACATCACCAAAACGATGGCCAGTGCCAGCAGCGCCTCGGTGTTTTGCGACAAGTTGAGGTCGATCATCCGGCAATCCTCGGGCTGTTGCACCACACGCAGGCATATACCAGTTTCAGGCGCAATCAAGTGAACCCTGTTGCCCCGTCAATCGGGCGAAACCGCCGCGCCCTTCGCGGTCACGGCCCCGCCACTTGCAGCCGCCCGCCCACACGCACCATGCTCAGCTTCAGCGCCTTGCCGCTGCGGTCGTCGGTTTCGACGTAAAGCCCCGAAAGTGTCGCCTCGCCCTCTGCCGGGCTGAAGCGTTCCTTGCCCATGCCAGAGATGAAGCGGCGAAGCGGTTCGGCCTTGTCCATGCCGATGACGGAATTGTAATCGCCGCACATCCCGGCATCCGAAAGATAGGCCGTCCCGCCGTTCATTATCTGCGCATCCGCCGTTGGCACATGGGTATGGGTGCCCACCACCATGCTTGCGCGCCCGTCGCACCAATGCCCCATGCCCATCTTCTCGGACGTGGCTTCGGCGTGAAAATCCACGATGATCGCTTGCGCAAGGCCGCCCATCGGATGGCTGCGCAAAACCGCATCAAGGGCGGAAAACGGGTCATCAAAGGGCCGTTTCATAAAGACCTGCCCCAGGGCCTGGGCGACCAGCACCTTGCGCCCGCCCCTGGCCTCGAACAGCCGCGCGCCCTTGCCCGGTGCGGTCTTGGCAAAGTTCAGCGGCCGCAAGATACGCGGCTCCTTGTCGATGAAAGACAGCATGTCCTTTTGGTCAAAGGCATGATCGCCAAGGGTCAGACAATCGGCCCCCGCCGCCAGCAATGCCTTGGCATGGTCAGGCGAAAGCCCCACCCCGCTTGTGGCATTCTCGCCGTTCACCACCACAAAATCGAGGCCCCAATCCGCGCGCAAACCCGGCAGCCTTTCAGCCACCGCCTTGCGCCCCGCACGCCCCATCACATCGCCTAAAAATAGCAGTTTCATAAAACCCTGCCTAGCGACCCCGCGCGCCAAGGGCAAGTGCGCCGAAACCGCAGGTTCCGGGTCGCAAGGCGGCACCGATAGCGCCAGAAGGGATGTCTTGAGCCGGAGCATGCCAATGACACTTGCCCAAAGCGCAGCCCTTTTGATCTTTCTCTTGCCGCTCGCCTATAGCCCCGGGCCGGGCAATCTTTTCTTTGCCGCCAACGGGGCGCGTTTCGGGCCGCGCGCCACATTCGGGGCGAACGCAGGCTACCATCTGGCCACCTGGGGCGTCACTTGCGCCATTGGTCTGGGCTTTTCGCAAGCCCTGCAGATCAACCCGGCCCTGACCACCGCCGTCCGTGTGATCGGCTGCGCCTATGTTTTTTGGCTGGCCATCGGTTTTTTGCGCGCCGGTGTCGCAGGCCCGGGCCGCGATGCCGACTTGCATGTGCCGGGGTTCGCTGACGGCGTCATCTTGCTTTTGCTCAACCCCAAAGCCTATGTCATCATCGCTTTGATCTTTTCGCAGTTTTTGACCAGCGGCGCCCCCAAACTGGTTGAGGTTATGGCGATAACCACATTGTTTACTCTAAACAATCTTCTGGCCTTCACGCTTTACACCTTGGCAGGCGACCGCCTTGCCCAAAGCTTCCGCTCCGCCAGCAGCGCCCGGCGGCTGAACCTTGTCTTCGGCCTTATGCTGGCGCTGGTGGCATTGTGGATGTTGATCGCGCGCTAAGCTCCCAAGGGCAAAATCACCCCAGCCTCGGTCACGATCATATCCAGCGGCTGATCGGTCGGCTCAATCGGCACTTCATCCACCTCTTGCGCGGCGTAGGCATAACCGATGGCCGTGACCGGCCCGCGGGCGCGCAAACCCTCCAGCGTGCGGTCGTAAAACCCTCCGCCATAGCCAAGCCGGAAACCACGCCGATCAAAAGACAACAGCGGCACGATCAGCACTTCGGGCACCACCCAATCGCCGGCAGCGGGGATCAACGCGCCAAATTCACCCGCAACCATCTTGGCATCAGGCGACCATGCGCGAAACTGCAAAGGCGTGGCCGCCGCTAAGATGACCGGCACGCCAACCGCCCCGCCCGCCGCCAGATGGCCCGCCATTGCGGGCAGGCAATCAATCTCGGTGCGCATCGGCATATAGCCCGCCAGGGGCTTGCCCCGATGCGCCGCCAATACCTCGTCCAAAGCCGCCCAGACTTCACCACCACGCGTGTCATGCGCCACTTTGCGCCGCGCAAAAGCCGCTTGCCGGGCTTGGGTTTTGATTTCAGTCAAATTCATAGCAAAAACATCGTGGCCAGCCCCAAAAATACCGAAAAACCAATGACATCCGTCAAGGTCGTGACGAACGTACCCGATGCAAGGGCGGGATCAAGATCGAAGCGTTCAAGCATGACCGGCACCAATATTCCGGCAAGACCTGCGGTGACCAGATTAACCACCATGGCCGCCGCCAGCACCACGCCAATCATCGGCTGCCCGAACCAGACCCAGCCGACCAGCCCCATCACCACCGCGAACACCAGCCCATTGACCAGACCCACCGCCGCCTCGCGCCGCACCACGCGCCAGACGTTGGACGCCGTAAGGTCGCGCGTGGCAATGGCGCGCACCGCCACGGTAAGCGCTTGGGTCCCGGCATTGCCGCCCATCGAGGCCACAATCGGCATCAAAACCGCCAAAGCCACGATCGCGCTGATAACCCCTTCAAACTGCGCAATCACCACCGAGGCCAGTATCGCCGTTACCAGATTCACCGCCAGCCACGGCAAGCGCTGCTTGGTGGTTTCCAGCACGCTGTCGGAAAGTGAGCCTTCGCCCACACCGGCCAAGCGCAAGATGTCTTCCTCATGTTCCTCATCCAGAACCGCCATCGCATCATCAATGGTGATGACACCGACCAACCGGTCATGTTCATCAACCACCGGCGCTGAAATCAGGTGATATTGGTTGAAAGCATAGGCCACATCGCCTTCTTCTTCCAAAACCGAAATGGTGCGGAAACTTTCTTCGACAATCTCACTCAGCTTGACCGAGCGTTTGGTCGACAAGATCTTGCCCAAGGTGACATAGCCCACCGGCTTCAGTCGCGGGTCGATCAAGATCACATGGTAAAACTGTTCGGGCAGCTCTTTTTTATTGCCGCGCATATGGTCAATGGCATTGCCGACCGTCCAGTGTTCGGGCGCCATCACCACTTCGCGCTGCATCAAGCGCCCGGCAGAATATTCCGGATAGGCAAGTGATTGTTCAACCGCGGCGCGGTCCGCATCTTCAAGCGCATCCAGGATCGCCGTTTGCTGCGGTTCTTCAAGGTCTTCGATAAGATCGACGACATCGTCCGAATCCAATTCGCGGACCGCATCGCCCAGAACTTCGGGGGAAAGGGCGGCGATAACTTCTTCGCGGATCGACTCGTCAAGCTCTGACAATATCTCGCCGTCAATGCCGCGCGGCCACAGCCCGATAAGGGCGCGCCGCTCGGCCCCGGAAATCTGCTCCAGAAGGTCGGCGATGTCGGCGGCGTGCAGCGGATAAAGCAATCCGTCAAGCGCAAGCGCGTCGCCTTGATCAACAGCATCAAGAACCGCCGCAACCATGCGATTATCAAGCGCGTAATCTTCTTCCTCACGCGGCTCTTGCGGTTCTTGGTCTTCGGCCATAGCACCCCCTTTGCGGATTATGGCGACATTATCGGAAGCAGTTTCAAAGAAACAGGGGCAAGCGGGAAATTTACCCGTGCCTCTTAAGGGTTTAACCTGAAGCCAAGCTGCAAACAGACGAAAGCGAAGACCACATGGCAAAGCTGCTGATCGGGCAAACCCTTTCCTTCACCGCAAACCCCATGCTTGAGGGGGTTGGGGCCGCGCAGCATTCGGCCCGTGGCGGGGTTTTGATAGAGGCAGGCAAGATCGTGGCAGTGGGCGAGGCTGACGCGCTGCGCGCCGCCCATCCGCAAGCGCGGGTGCATGATTACGGCGATGCGCTGATTTCGGCGGGCTTCGTTGATGCGCATGTACATTACCCCCAGACCGCAATGATCGCCAGCTGGGGCAAAAGGCTGATTGATTGGCTTAACAGCTATACATTCCCCGAAGAGATGAAATTCGCCGACCCCGATTATGCGGCAATGATCGCGGCGCGCTATTTTGATCTCGCGCTTGCGCATGGCACCACCTCGATGTGCAGCTATACGACCATCCATCCAGCCTCCGTCGATGCCTTCTTTGGCCAAGCCCAAGCGCGTGGGTTGCGGGCATGGGCGGGGAAAACCTCTATGGACCGCAACGCCCCCGAAGGCCTGCGCGACACGGCCCAATCGGCCTATGATGACACCAAGCGCTTGTTGGGAAAGTGGCATGGGGTGGACCGGCTGTCTTACGCCATCACCCCGCGCTTTTCGCCGACATCAACGCCCGAACAGCTTGCCGCAATGGGTGCTGTCTGGGCGGAAAACCCCGATTGCCTGATGCAAACCCACCTGTCAGAGCAGCTTGATGAGGTGGCATGGGTCAAATCCCTTTTCCCCTCGGCCCGTGATTACCTTGATACTTATGAGGCCCACGGATTGCTGGGCCCAGGCGCGCTTTACGGCCATGCGATCCATCTTGAGCCGCGCGAAATCGCCCGGATCAAAGAGGTGGATGCAAGCTTGATCCACTGCCCGACGTCAAACACCTTCATCGGCTCGGGGCTGTTTGACATGGGCGGGCTTTCGGGGGCCGGTCACCGCATCGGGCTTGCCACCGACACCGGCGGCGGATCAAGCTTTTCGATGCTGCGCACCATGGCCGCGGCCTATGAGGTGGCGCAATTACGCGGCCGCGCCTTGCATCCGGCAGAGCTTTGGTGGCTGGCCACCCAAGGGGCGGCGCGGTCTTTGCGCGCCGATGACAAGATCGGCAATCTGGCCCCCGGGTTGGAGGCTGACCTTGCAGTAATCGACCTGGCCTCCACCCCGGCCATTGCCCAACGCAGTGCAAGGGCTGCCGATATCTGGGAGGCGATCTTTCCGACGATCATGATGGGCGATGACCGCGCGATCAAATCCGTCTGGATTGGCGGCAAGCAGGCGTAATCCAATTGAGACGCCTTGCGGCGTCATTGCATTAGTAGGGTCGCCGCCTAAAGGCGGCTTGGGCCATTGGTGGGATCGCCGCCTAATGGCTTCTCAGGCCATCAACCGCCGTGCCAGACGGTTTTGATCTTCGATCACCCGTGGCAGATCAAGGGTTGCGATCTGGCCGTCGCGGACCACCTGCCGGCCCTCGACGAAAAGATCGCGCACCCGCATCGGTCCGCATAAGATCAGGGCTGCGACCGGATCCCATGATCCCGCAGCCTCAATCCCGCTGACATCCCAGATCGCGATATCGGCGCGTTTTCCGACCTCAAGCGCCCCGCAATCATCGCGCCCCAGCACCCGCGCGCCACCAAGCGTCGCTATCTCCAATGTCTCGCGCGCGCTCATCGCATCCGCGCCATTGGCGACGCGCTGCAACAGCAGCGTCTGGCGGGCCTCGGCGATCAGGCTGCCCGCATCATTGGAGGCAGAGCCATCCACCCCCAGCCCCACCTTGACGCCTGCATCGCGCATCGCCCTGACCGGGGCGATCCCCGACCCCAACCGGCAGTTTGAACAGGGGCAATGGGCAACCCCGGTGGCGGAGCGGGCAAAAAGATCAATCTCGGCCCCATCGAGTTTCACGCAATGCGCATGCCAGACGTCATCGCCGGTCCAGCCCAGATCTTCGGCATATTGCCCCGGGCGGCAGCCGAAATTGGCCAGTGAATAGGCGATGTCCTCGTCATTTTCGGCCAGATGGGTATGCAGCATCACCCCCTTGTCGCGGGCAAGAACTGCTGCTTGGCGCATCAGATCACGGCTGACCGAGAAGGGCGAACAAGGGGCAAGCCCGATGCGCAGCATCGCCCCATCTTCAGGGTCATGAAAGGCGGCAATCACCCGTTCCATATCCGACAAGATCGCCGCCTCATCCTCAACCAGATTGTCGGGTGGCAACCCGCCCGCACTTTCCCCGATCGACATCGCGCCGCGTGTCGGATGAAAGCGCAAGCCGATCTGGCGCGCGGCATCAATCGTATCTTCAAGCCGTGCGCCATTGGGATAAAGGTAAAGGTGGTCCGAGGTCATGCTGCAGCCCGACAGTGCCAGCTCTGCCAGCCCGACCAGCGCCGAGATCCGCATCTCATCCGGGCCAAAGCGCGACCAGATCGGGTAAAGCGTCTTGAGCCAGCCAAACAACAGCGCATCTTGCCCGCCCGGCACCGCCCTTGTGAGGCTTTGGTAAAGATGGTGATGGGTGTTCACCAACCCCGGCGTCACTACGCAGCCTTGCGCCTCCACGACCGTGCCCGCCGTGCGCAGCCCCTGCCCGACGCCCTGCCCGACGCCCGCAATCACCCCGCCCCTGATCAGCACATCGCCGCCCGCGATCTCGGCCCGCGCCCCGTTCATGGTCACAACTGTGGCCGCACCGCGTATCAATGTTTCTTGCATCTTGGTCTCCACATAAAGCGTTTCGCGTTTATATTGAGGCATCAAACATCATCTAACACATTGAAATATTTGACTTCAGGCAGTGTTAGATGATTCAGGTTCAACGCGAAACGCTATCGCCGCAACACCCCCTTCGGTGTTCATGTGGAGCCGCCGACAGAAGGGAGCTGGAAGGACTCGGGCGGTCAGCGCAATCTAACGCCTTTGCCACAATCGGGCAACCACTGGTACCAAACGGATTATGGCGTTTCGACTTGAACCCGCAATCCCCTAACGCTGCCTGAAATCAGATACTTCAACGCGTTAGGTAATATATGATGCTTCAAGGTAAAGTCGAAACGCTTTAGGCTTTCGACAAGATCGCCAAAGCCTCGGCGTGAATGCTGGCATTGGCCGCAGCCAGGATCCGGCCGCCGTGATAGGCGGGGCCACCTTGCCAGTCGGTGACAATACCGCCCGCCGCTTCAATCACCGCAATCGGCGCCTGCACATCATAGGCTTTCAACCCGGCCTCGACCACCAGATCAATCTGGCCCGCCGCGATCAACGCATAGGCATAACAATCCCCGCCATAGCGGGTCAGCTGCACCTGACGCGCCAGTTGGCCAAAGGCCTCGGCCTCAATCGCGGAGCCCACTTCGGGAAAGGTGGAATACAAGATCGCCTGCCCAAGCGGACGCGCCTTGCGGGTGGCCAAGGCGCAAGCGCCAAGCGGTCCGGTCATATCGGCCCGGCCCAGCCCGCCCCAGAAACGCTCACCGATATAGGGCTGGTCGATAACGCCTAAAACCGGCCCTGCCCCGGCATTGACTGCGATCAAGACCCCCCATGTCGGGGCGCCCGACATATAGGCGCGCGTCCCGTCAATCGGGTCAAGCACCCAGGTAAAGCCGCTGGTCCCGGCGCGGGGGGC
>JBAUHP010000388.1:0-5176 GCA_049680345.1 Albidovulum sp.
GGCCAATCTGCTATTTCCGGTTTGACGAAGGCGGGTCAGGATGCGATGTCCATGGTTGCCGCATTTCGAAGGATAGTCCCATGCCCAAGTATCGTTCCCGCACCACCACCCATGGCCGCAATATGGCAGGTGCGCGCGGTCTATGGCGCGCCACAGGTATGAAGGATGGCGATTTCGGCAAGCCGATCATCGCCATTGTCAACAGCTTTACCCAATTCGTACCCGGTCATGTGCACCTCAAAGACCTTGGTCAGCTGGTCGCGCGCGAGATTGAGAAGGTCGGCGGGGTCGCCAAGGAATTCAACACCATCGCTGTTGATGATGGCATCGCCATGGGACATGACGGCATGCTCTATTCATTGCCGTCGCGCGAACTGATCGCAGACAGCGTCGAATATATGGTCAATGCGCATTGCGCCGATGCAATGGTCTGCATCTCGAACTGCGACAAGATCACCCCCGGCATGTTGATGGCCGCGATGCGGCTTAACATTCCGGCGGTTTTCGTTTCGGGCGGTCCGATGGAAGCAGGCAAAGTCGTGCTCGATGGCAAGACCGTCGCGATGGATCTTGTCGATGCGATGGTCGCGGCGGCCGATGACAGTGTTTCTGACGAGGATGTCTTGAAGATCGAACAAGCGGCCTGTCCGACTTGTGGGTCATGCTCGGGCATGTTTACCGCCAATTCGATGAACTGCCTGACCGAGGCTTTGGGCCTGTCGCTGCCCGGCAATGGGTCAACCCTTGCCACCCATGCCGACCGCGAGCGGCTGTTCTTGGAAGCTGGCCGCGTGATCGTCGACATCACCAAACGCTATTATGAGAAGGACGATGCCAGCGTCTTGCCGCGCAATGTTGCCTCCAAGGCCGCGTTTGAAAACGCGATGACCTTGGATATCGCCATGGGCGGGTCCACGAATACGGTTTTGCATATTCTGGCGGCAGCACACGAAGGCGGCATTGACTTCAAGATGAAGGATATTGACCAGCTTAGCCGTCGGGTCCCGGTCTTGTGCAAGGTGGCGCCGGCCAAACAAGATGTTCACATGGAAGATGTGCACCGTGCCGGTGGCATCATGGCGATCCTTGGGCAATTGGATGCGGCAGGCCTATTGAACCGTGATGAACCGACGGTGCATTCCGCATCAATCGGGGCCGCGATTGATCATTGGGACATCAGCCGTACGACCGACGAATCTGTGCGCCATTTCTTTATGGCGGCACCGGGCGGTGTGGCGACCCAGATTGCCTTTAGTCAAAACCGCCGCTGGGAAAGCCTTGATCTTGACCGCGAAAAAGGGGCGATCCGTTCCGCCAAAGCGGCATTTTCCCAAGATGGCGGGTTGGCGGTGCTATCGGGTAATCTGGCTCCAGAAGGCTGCATCGTGAAGACGGCTGGGGTGGACGAATCCATTTTGGTCTTTGCCGGACCGGCCCGCGTTTACGAATCTCAGAACGCAGCGGTCGAGGCGATCTTGTCGAACCGTATCAAGGAAGGTGACGTTCTGGTCATCCGCTATGAGGGCCCCAAGGGTGGGCCGGGGATGCAAGAGATGCTGTATCCGACCAGCTACCTTAAATCCAAGGGGCTGGGCAAAGCCTGCGCCTTGATCACCGATGGCCGCTTTTCGGGCGGTACATCAGGTCTGTCCATAGGCCATGTCAGCCCGGAAGCGGCTTCGGGCGGCTTGATCGGCTTGGTACAAGAAGGTGACCGGATCGAGATTGATATCCCCGCGCGTAGCATCAGTTTGGCGGTCCCCGCCGCAGAGCTGGCAACGCGGCGAAGCGAACAAGACGCAAAGGGCTGGAAGCCCGCAAAGCAGCGCCCACGCAAGATCACTCAGGCCCTGCGCGCTTATGGGCTGTTTGCCACATCGGCTGCCACCGGGGCCGTGCGCCAACTACCAGACGAATAGGCATTTGCGACAATTGATCATCTGGCCTATAGCGGCCAGCGCCGGATAATATCCTTTACCCGGGGCCGTCGCAGGCGAGCTATTCAACGAACATTGCGTCGCGATATGCGGGGCATATTGCATAAGGAAAATAAGATGTTTCGCGCACTTGTTGTGGAAAAAGATGACGCTGGGGTAACAAGTGCCTCGGTCCAGTCGCTGTCGGAAGATCGTTTGCCTGCGGGCGAGGTTACAGTGGCGGTCGAATATTCGACCATGAACTACAAGGACGGCCTTTGTGTTGGTTCGGGCGGCGGGCTGGTGCGGAACTATCCGCATGTGCCGGGCATTGATTTCGCCGGTACTGTCGAGGCCAGCGATGATGCGCGCTACAAGGCGGGCGACAAAGTTGTGCTGACCGGCTGGCGCGTGGGCGAGGCGTATTGGGGCGGCTATGCCGAAAAGGCGCGGGTCAAGGCCGATTGGCTGGTGCCATTGCCGTCAGGGCTAAGCACGCGTTCGGCGATGGCGGTTGGCACGGCGGGTTTTACCGCGATGCTGGCGGTGATGGCGCTTGAAGATCACGGGCTGAAGCCGGGGCAGGGGCCGGTGCTGGTGACCGGTGCCGCGGGCGGCGTGGGGTCGGTTGCGACTGCCATTCTTGCAAATCTTGGTTATGAGGTTGCGGGCGTCACCGGGCGGCCAGAGACCGCAGATTACCTGCGCTCGCTTGGGGCCACGCAGATTGTGGCGCGCGAAGATCTGGCCGAAACCGTCAAGCGCCCGCTTGAGGCCGAGACTTGGGCGGGCTGTGTCGATGCTGTGGGTGGTGCCATGTTGGCGCGGGTGCTGGGGCAGATGAAATATGGCGCATCAGTTGCGGCCGTTGGCTTGGCGGGCGGTGCGGGCTTGCCTGCAACCGTCATCCCGTTCTTGTTGCGCGGGGTCAATCTTTTGGGGATCGATTCCGTGATGCGCCCCTACGCCGACCGTTTGCGTGCTTGGGACCGGGTCGCCAAGGATCTGCCGATGGACAAGCTCGAAGCGATGATCCGTCCGGCAGGTCTGGCCGATCTGCCCGAACTTGGCGCGGCAATCCTGAAAGGCAATGTACAGGGCCGGATTGTGGTTGACGTTAAGGCCTAAGCGCCGGTTAGGAAATTGGTGTTTGACGCCGGGGGCGTTTGGGCGAAAACTGAAGATAGGTGCGCGGTGTAAGCCGCGCATCCGTTGCCAAGGAGCATAGTGATGAACGCCCCGCTTTCACCTGCCGCCGAGTTGCACATGAATGTGTCGGTTCCGTTTGAACGGGCCCGCGCCATGCCCAAATCGGTCTATACCTCGCCCGGTTTCGCGCAGTTGGAAGATCGTCATATCTTTGCGCAAGAATGGCTTTGCGCCGGGCGGGCAGAGTCTTTGCCAAAACCCGGTGACTACCTGACCATGAAAATCGCGGGCGAGCCGGTCGTTGTCTTGCGCGACCGCGAAGGCGAAATCCGTGCCATGTCAAACGTTTGCCGCCACCGCATGTCGGTGTTGCTGGAAGGGCGCGGCACGGCCAAGACCATCACCTGCCCCTATCACGCCTGGACCTATAACCTTGACGGATCCTTGCGCGGCGCGCCTGCGATGACGCAAAATGAAAGCTTTTGCAAAGATCAGGTGCAACTGCCCAAACTGCGCTGCGAGCTTTGGCACGGCTGGATCATGGTGACATTGAACCCAGACGCACCGTCACCTGCGGCGCGGTTGTCGGGGCTTGATGATCTGATTGGCAAATATCGGATGGAGAATTACCAGGAAAACTTCCGCGAAAGCTTTCGCTGGGCGACCAATTGGAAAGTTCTGGCCGAGAATTTCATGGAAAGCTATCACTTGCCCATGTGTCATGCCGATACGATCGGCGGCCATGTTGATCTGATGAAGATGGTCTGCCCGGAAGGCACCGACGCCTATAACTACCATTTCATCTTGAAAAACGACGTGCTTGACCTTGCCCTTGCCCATCCAAGCAACACGACATTACAAGGGGATGAGCGCCGCACCACCTGGTTGCTGGCGATCTATCCATCCTTGATGATAACCCTGACGCCGGGATATTTTTGGTATCTGTCGCTGACGGCGGATGGCCCGGGCCATGTGAATGTCTTGTTTGGCGGCGGTCTTGCCCCCGAATTTGTCAATGATCCGAAATCGGCTGAGCATTTTGCCAAACTGAAAACGCTTTTGGATGAGGTGAATGACGAAGATAAGGGCTGTACCGAGCGTGTCTTTCAAGGGCTTTGTGCGTCCATGTCTGAACCCGGCCCGCTAAGCCATCTTGAGCGTCCGAACTACGAATTCGCGCAATATATCGCGGCGCGCATTCCGGCCTGAGGGGGCAGGGCGCTTATCGCCCGGTAAGCCAATTGCCCAATGCGGCAAACCTGGATGGCCCGCCACCGGTTTGCTCCTCGCGCCGGTCAGCAGTGCCGTAAAGCGCATACATGCCTTGCACCCCCAACCAGCGAAGCGGCTCAGGCTCCCATCTGCGGACCTTGCGGTTAACCCAAGGCAAGGTGGTCAGATCACTTTCGCGCCCAAGTGCCAGATCGGCCAGCGTCCGTCCTGCCAGATTTGACGTCGAAACCCCGACGCCGACATAGCCCCCCGCGCTGCCCTGACCGGTTGCAGGGTCAAATGCCACACTCGCACACCAGTCGCGCGGCACACCCAAAACCCCACACCATGCGTGGTCGATCGCGGCATTGCGGGCGGCGGGGAAATGCCGGTGCAAGATGGCCATCAACCGGCGGATGGTTTCATTATCTGGCGCACCGCGCGCGTCGATGTCAGACCCAAAGCGGTATGGCACGCCGCGCCCGCCAACCGCGATACGGCCCTCTCTGGTGCGCTGGCAATAGCAATAGCTGTTCTTGAAATCCCCAACTATTTCATGCCCTTGCCATCCGATCTTTGACCATATCTCATCGCCAAGAGGCTCTGTCACGATCAGCGCCGAATTGAGGGGCAGCCATTCACGCTTCAACCCCGGCAAAGTGGCGGTGAAGCCTTCCGTCGCGCGCAAGATAATCGGGGCGCTGATGATTCCAAGCGGGGTTCGCACGCGGCCATTTTCAATCTGAGTGACGGTGGTTCCCTCAACGATACGCACGCCAAGACGCTCAACCGCCGCGGCCAGCCCGCGCACCAGTTTCGCGGGCTGAACACGGGCCACGCCCGACACCAGCATGCCGCCCAGAACACCCGGTATATTGACCCTTGCGCGGGCGTCATCC
>JBAUHP010000389.1:0-4467 GCA_049680345.1 Albidovulum sp.
GCATGACTTCACGCCGTGTCGGCCAGACGACTTTGGCCACTTCCGAGCGTACCTGCTGAAGGAACAGAAGAGGATTGGCCATGTTGATCTGCCTTTGGCTTGTTTCGCGACTTGGCGCAGATACGCCTGTCGGCAGAGGAATTCAAGTGGCTCTGGGGGCAGTATGTGCCGCATATGGTTCACGTATGGCTTACGTACGGCAAGTGTCGCGCTGCGGGGGCGGGGCGAAAAGAGGCTGATCTTGCTGTCTGCCCAAGGGCAAGCTGAGGCCCAATCCGTCGAAATCACGAAACCGAAGCCGGGCGCACACCCGGCACCTTTGGCGTGCATCGGGAAGGGTGGTGCCTGTGGTGACTGTTGCCTTGCGCGTCGAAACGCAATTAGGTGCCCTCCAAAGAACTCCCATTCATCAAGGCGCATCATGGCAATATCTGACAACCTGCGCGGGTCCGTGCTGATGATGGCGGCGATGGTCGGGTTTACGGTCAATGACGCCTTTATGAAGGCGGCGACCAGGGATTTGCCGATTTTTGAGGTCATAGCGCTGCGCGGCTTTTTGACGATGGTGGCACTTGGGGCCATTGGCGTGGCATTGGGGACGTTGAAGCTGCGGCTGCCGCCCGATGACCGGCTTTGGATATGGTTGCGCACTTTGGGCGAGGTGGCAGGCACCTTTTGCTTTCTTACGGCGCTCAAGCACATGCCCATCGCGACTTTGTCGGCGATTTTGCAGTCTTTGCCTTTGGCGGTCACGCTGGCGGCTGCGGTATTCTTGCGCGAACCGGTCGGCTGGCGGCGGATGATCGCGATTATCATTGGTTTCATCGGCGTGATGCTGATCGTCCGGCCCGGCACCGAGGGGTTTGACCGTTGGGCGGTGCTAGGCCTGATCGCGGTGGCGTTTGTGGTGTTGCGCGATCTGGCGACACGGCGGATTTCCAAAACGGTGCCATCGGTGACCGTGGCGTTTTTGGCGGCCTTTGCGGTGACGCTTGGGGCGGTTTGTGTTTTGCCATTTGGCGAGGTTGTGCCGGTGTCAGCCAGACATGCGGGGCTGATCGTCGGGGCGGCGGGGTTCTTGATTATCGGCTATCTGACCGTGGTCATGGCCATGCGGGTTGGCGACATCGCGGTGGTGGCGCCGTTTCGCTACACGTCTTTGGTGGCCGCGATCTTGCTTGGCTGGGGGATGTTTGGCGAATTTCCCGACCATTGGACCTTGGTTGGGGCTTTGATTGTGGTGGCAACCGGCATTTATACATTTTACCGCGAAAGGCGTCTGGGCCGGGCTGCCTCTGCCGCCAGCACCGCCAGCCTTGCGGCTGATTAGGACGCGGCAGATAGGCGCTTGCGGCCTCTGGCGCCGGGCGCGCATACGTTTACAATGGGGCGGGGCTCAAGTAGCAGGGCCTGACCAATCTAAACTGCAGGACCTCGTGCCCCGATGATCGCCGTTTCAATCGTCATTCCCGCTAAGAACGAGGCGGAAAATATTGGCCAGCTGCTGGGCGATATCGAAAAGGCCTGCGCGCCTTACGGGGCATATGAGATTATCGTCGTCGATGACGGATCGGGGGATGATACCGCGGGCGTGGTGGCGGGTCTGGCCGCGCAAAAGCCGCATCTGCGGCTGGTGCGTCATGATCGCTCAGCCGGGCAAAGTGCGGCGGTTCATAGTGGCGTGCGTGCGGCGCAGGCGGCGATTGTGTGCACCTTGGACGGTGACGGGCAAAACCCGCCGGAAAACCTGCCCAGATTGTTTTTGCCGTTTATGGAAGCGGGGAATGAGGCTGTGGGCATCGTTGCGGGCCAAAGGGTCGGGCGGCGCGACACGCTTTCAAAGCGGCTGGCGTCGCGCTTCGCAAATGGTCTGCGCGGCTGGATGCTGAACGACGGCACCCGCGACACCGGCTGCGGTCTGAAAGGCTTTCGCCGCGAGGCCTATCTGGCGCTTCCCTATTTCGACCATATGCACCGCTACCTGCCAGCGCTTTTTTCGCGCGATGGCTGGGAGGTGCGGCATGTCGATGTGACCCACCAGGCGCGCCAGGCGGGCAAGTCGAACTACAACAATTTGCAGCGCGGTCTGGTCGGAGCGGTTGATCTATTTGGCGTCATGTGGCTGATCCGGCGGCGCAAGAAGGCGCGCCCGGTTGAAGATCAGGCACCGAAATAACAAGGAGTCCGATGTTGGACCGTATCATGGCCTTTTTGCACGTCGACTCGGTGGTCGAGCTGTGGTGGGTGGCCTTTGGGCTGGTCGGGCAGCTGATGTTTACCGGGCGCTTCTTGGTGCAATGGATCGCCTCTGAAAAGGCGCGCAAATCGGTGATGCCGGTGATGTTTTGGTATTTCTCGCTGGCGGGGGGAATGATCTTGCTGGCCTATGCGATTTATCGCGGTGATCCGGTCTTCATCTTGGGCCAGTCACTCGGGGTTTTCATCTATCTGCGTAATCTTTGGTTGATCTATGCCGATAAATCACGCGCGGTCTGAAAGTGTGACTGAGGGCCTGCGCTGGCGCGGCATGCTTTTGGGGTTGGTGGGGTTTGTTACTTTGCTTCGGCTGGTGGCGCTGGCGTTCAACCGCACCGATATCTTTGTTGATGAAAGCCAATATTGGCTCTGGGGTCAGAACCTTGATTTTGGCTATTATTCCAAGCCACCGTTGATCGCGTGGCTGATACGCGGTGTGACCGAGCTGGCGGCAAGTGACGCGCCGTTCTGGCTGCGGATGCCGGGCGCGGTTTTGCATGGGCTGACGGCGCTGATCCTTGCGGCGCTGGGCGCGCGGTTGTTTGGTGCGCGCGCCGGGTTTTGGGTTGGGGCAAGTTATGTCACCGCCCCTTTCACCACGGTTGGCAGTGTGCTGATTTCGACCGATACGGTGATGGCCCCGGCCTATGCGGCGGCCTTGTATTTCTATTTTCGCGCGGCTGAGGGCGGGCGGTCCGGCTATGCCGCACTGGCCGGGGTGGCGGTGGGACTCGCATTTTTGGCCAAATACGCCGCCATCTATTTTCTTTTGGGCGCCGCGCTGGTGGCCTTGTTCGCGCCTGCCTATCGGATCGGCTGGCGGCAGTGGGCCGCATTGCTTGCGGCATTTGCGGTGGTCATCGCGCCCAATGTCATGTGGAATCTGAGCCATGATTTGACCACCGTCAGCCATACGGTTGATAATGTCGGCTGGCTGCGGGGGGGTGGCGCGGGCGCGGTGCTGCATCCGGATAAGCTGGCATCCTTTTTCTTCAACCAGTTCTTGGTCTTTGGGCCGGTCTTGTTCGGCGCGTTGCTGATGGCGGCGCTGAGGCCGGGGCAGGCAAGGGTGTTCGTGTTTTTCGCGCTACCGGTCTTGGTGATCGTCTGTGTGCAGGCCTTGATGTCGAAGGCCTATGCGAATTGGGCCGTGGCCACCTATTTTGCCGGGACATTGCTGGCGGTCACTTACCTTTTGGCGCGCGCACCCAAGTTGTTGCCGCTGTCTTTGATGATCAATACCGGTCTGGCGGTGTTGCTGCCGGTTCTGGCCGCATTGGCGCCGGTGCCCGAGTGGCAGGGCAAGCCCCTGCTAAGCCGCTATCTGGGCCGCGCCGATCTTAGCCATCAGATCATCGCGGCGGCCCGGTCCAACGGAGCTGGTGCCGTCTTCGCGGCGGACCGAGATATTTTGGCCGATCTGTTTTATTCAGGCCGGGATGCGGGGCTGCGGTTTTATGCGCCAAAACCGGCAGGGCGGGCGCATAATTATTATGAGCAACTTTATGCCATGCCCGCCAAACTCGATGTGCCGGTGCTGCATGTCCTTTTGACAGCGCCGGTCTGTGCGGGGGCTGCGGTTGATCCGGTGGCGCGGTTTGAAACAGCCGGCGGGGAATATGCAGGGCGCGACGTGGCGGGGTATCTTTTGCCAGAAGGATGCGGCGATGCGGCACAGTAAGTTCACCCGCCAAGGCGGGTTTTTGGCGGCGGGATTCGCCGCACTGATGTTGGTTTTCACGGTCTGGCCGGGGATTGATCTTTGGGTGACCGCACAGTTTTACCGACCGGGGCAGGGGTTTTGGCTGGCAGGTGCGCCCTGGCTTGGGAGCTTTCGCCATGCGGTCTGGGATTTGTCGATCGTTATGCTGGTCGCGTCGCTGATCGGGTTGGTGATGGCGCTGGTCAAAAGACCCTTGTTGCGGATCGGGGCCAAGTCCTGGGGCTTTGTGGTTCTTTTATATGCGCTGGCGCCGGGGGTCTTGGTTAACGGCTTGCTCAAAAGTTATTGGGGGCGGGCGCGGCCTGCGGATGTCGGTGATTTCGGCGGGGTTGGGATCTTCACGCCGCCGTGGCTGCCAGCGGATCAATGCGCCAGCAATTGTTCCTTCGTGTCGGGCGAGGTTTCAGCGACAATGGCGCTTGCAGTCGCGGTGCTTTTGATCATCCGGTTGAAACGGCACGATTGGCCCGGATGGTTGCGCAAACCGG
>JBAUHP010000390.1:0-3603 GCA_049680345.1 Albidovulum sp.
GGCTATTCCGCCGCCATTGCCGGGATCTGATCGCCGATCACGGTGACGGCACTGTGGCGCGCCAATGCATCAAGATCAGAGACATAGCGCCCGCGAAGATCCGCCAGCGCCAGGGCCGACAGGCCCAGATCGGGTTCGACCTGCTTCTGGCGGGCGTGAAAGGCCACAAGCCGGTCACGTTGGCCGGGGGCAAGACGCAGGCCTTGCGCCATGCAGCGCTGCGCCATGGCAACGGCACTTGGGGTCAGCGGTGGTTTTGCATGCGGCTTGACAGGCTGGCGCAAGGTCAGGCCGGGCAACAGATCGGATAACGTCTGGGCGGCAACCGTCGGGCGCGCCTGAATGATCAGTTCGCGTGGCTCAAGCTCTTCCATCATGATCTCGGCAAGATCGGCCCAGCCACCCTGAAACCGGGTCAAGGCCTCGGCATATTCTGCAAATGGGTCCATCCGCCGGTCCAGGGCCGCCGCCATCCAGACCGCGTGAAACAAGGTCTCATATGGCTCTGCCACCATGACCAGCCGCTCGAGCGGGCTGCCAAGGGCGCGGCGCAATATGCGCGCCCGCATCCGGGCTTTGGGGTAGAAGCGTCCCAACAGCAAATCGGCCGAAGGGCCTGCAAGATCGCTGGCGCTGATCACGAATCCATCCGCACCTGCGCGCCGGTCAGGCCCGAAACGCGCCGAGAGGCTGGCGGCCGCCGCCGCAACCGCCGCCTCATCGGCGTTCAGCCCTGGCAGGCAAGCCGCAAGGCTGTCCGGTCCCGAGCTTGCCGGATCAAAACAATAAAGGCCAAATCCCGCGCGCCGAAGTCCCGCCCGGTTTGCGGCCAGATAGACCACAACATCTTCCGCACCTGCGGTCTGACCGCCCATGTGAAGGTAAATTGATCTGCTGTCCGCACCCATTGCCCAAATCCGTATCTTATGAATGTATTAACCATGTCTGAGGTTTATGGCGGCTTTTTGACGTAATTGCGGCGCTGGACATATTTGCCCCACCGCGCCAATCTGCTGTTTGCAGTCTGCAGTCTGCAACCAACGCCACGCCGGAGAAAGTCATGAATACCCCCAGAAAGATCATCATAGACACCGATCCCGGCCAAGATGATGCCGTGGCGATCTTGCTTGCCCTTGCTTCGCCCGAGCTTGACGTTCTGGGTCTGACGGTTGTGGCCGGCAACGTGCCCTTGGTGCATACGGCACGCAATGCGCGGGTAATCTGCGAATTGGCGGGTCGGCGCGATGTACCGGTTTATGCGGGCTGCGACGCGCCAATGAAACGCGCGCTGGTGACGGCCGAGAATGTGCATGGCAAGACCGGGCTTGATGGCATCGTGCTGCCCGATCCGACGATGCCGCTGGCCACAGGTCATGCGGTCGATTTCTTGATTGATACCTTGCGCCGCGAGGCCCCCGGCAGCGTGACACTTTGCCCGATCGGCCCCTTGACCAATATCGCCACGGCCTTTGAGAAGGCCCCCGACATCATCGCGCATGTGGCCGAGATCGTGCTGATGGGCGGTGCCTATTTTGAGGTGGGCAATGTGACACCCTCCGCCGAATTCAACATTTATGTCGATCCCGAAGCGGCCGATATTGTCTTTCGCGCGGGCGTGCCTTTGGTGGTCATGCCGCTTGACGTGACCCACAAGGCGCTGACATCACGGGATTGGGTTGAGAAGATGCGCGGCCTTGGCACCAGGGTCGGTCAGGCTGTTGCCAGTTGGACCGACTTCTTTGAGCGTTACGACACGGCAAAATACGGCAGCCAGGGGGCGCCCTTGCATGACCCATGCGTCATTGCCTATCTGTTGCGCCCCGACCTTTTTGGTGGTCGCCATATCCATGTCGCGATTGAGCTTGAGGGCCGGTATACGGCAGGAATGACCGTCGCCGATTGGTGGCATGTGACCAATAATGCACCCAACGCGCTTTTCATGGGCGATGTCGATCGCGACGGGTTCTTCGCACTCGTGAGCGAACGTATTGCCCGCCTTTGACGCGCACGATTTTTCTGCGAAAAATCGCTCCCCCTCTTGGGGTAATTTTTCGCAGAAAAATTGTGACTGGCCTTAATTGTGACTGGCCTTAACAGTAAAAAACACCGCAAGATGATCGTATGACCTTTCACTTTGACAATTCCTACGCACGTCTGCCCGACCGGTTCTTCGTGCGTCAATCTCCGGTTCCGGTGGCGGCACCCGGATTGATTGCGGTCAACCTGGCTTTGGCAAAAACCCTCGGGTTTGATCCCGACTATCTTACCTCGCCGGAAGGTCTTGCGGCCCTGGCCGGCAACGCTCTGGCCAAAGGCACCGCCCCCTTGGCGCAGGCCTATGCCGGCCACCAATTTGGTGGCTGGTCGCCCCAGCTTGGCGATGGGCGCGCCTTGCTTTTGGGTGAAGCCATCACCCCTGACGGTCGCCGCTTTGATGTGGCGCTCAAGGGCTCGGGCCCCACGCCCTTCTCGCGCCGGGGCGACGGGCGCGCCTGGATCGGGCCGGTCTTGCGCGAATACATCGTCTCAGAAGCCATGGCCGCCCTTGGCGTGCCCACCACCCGCGCTCTGGCTGCCGTCACTACGGGCGAGACCGTCTGGCGTGAAGAGCCGCGCCCCGGCGCGATCTTGACCCGCGTTGCGGCCTCTCATATCCGTGTCGGCACCTTCCAGTATTTCGCCGCGCGCAGTGATACCGAAGCGCTTGAGGTGCTCAGCAAACATGTCATCGCGCGCCATTACCCAAGCGTCACCACCGCGCTTGAACTGCTCGATTGCGTCATCGCCGCCCAAGCCAGGCTGATCGCAAGCTGGATGTCCCTTGGCTTCATCCACGGCGTCATGAACACCGACAATATGGCGATCTCTGGCGAAACTATCGACTATGGCCCTTGCGCCTTCATGGACGGGTTTGACCCGAGCAAGGTCTTCTCGGCGATCGACGAACAGGGCCGCTATGCCTATCAAAACCAGCCCAACATCGGGCTTTGGAACCTTACCCAGCTGGCCTCAAGCCTTCTGCCGCTGATGGGTGAAGAGGCCCCGGCGATTGAGGCCGCCACCGACAGCCTCAACCGCTTCCCGGATCTTTATGAGGCCGAATGGCTCAGGCTGTTCGGGGCCAAGATCGGGATAGCATCGCCCGATGCGGGCGATGCCAGACTGATCGAGACACTCTTGGCCCATATGGCCAGCCAAAAGGCCGATTTCACCCGCTGCTTTCGCGGCTTGGCAACTGGCACTGCCCGCGCCGAATTTCGCGACCCCGCAGCTTTCGACGGCTGGGTGGCCGACTGGCAGGCCCGCATCGCCCGCGAAGCTGACCCAAAGGCCACAATGCGCCGGGCCAACCCCGCTTTCATCCCCCGCAACCACCGCATCGAAGACGCCATTCAAGCCGCCGTCAGCGGCGATCTGGCCCCGTTCCACCGCCTCAACGACATCCTCGGCCGCCCCTATGATGACCAACCCGATGCCGCGGCCTACGCCCTGGCCCCCTTGCCGCAAGAAGAGGTTCGCCGCACCTTTTGCGGCACCTGAGACTTGTAGCGTTCCGCGTTAGACCTGAAGCATCTGACGCAGCCAGAAATCAAAGATTTGGGC
>JBAUHP010000391.1:0-8799 GCA_049680345.1 Albidovulum sp.
AAGATGGCGGCTATATCACCCCCATCGAATGCGTCGGCGAATATGCCACCTATGTCAGCCGCATTCGGCAAGACAGCACGATTGATAACGGCCTGAACCTATGGATCGTGTCAGATAACCTGCGCAAGGGGGCTGCCCTGAACGCCGTGCAAATCGCCGAACTCTTGGGCAATCGCTGCCTGAAGAAGGGCTAAGCGCCGCCATCAAGGCTGAAGATCGAGGGCACCCCCAGTGGGTGCCCTTTGTTTTTCCAGCGGCCACGCGCGAGGGTTGCCATACGGAACCAAAGTAGCGCGCCCACGCGCCAAAGACAAAACCCGCGATTCACACCGCAACTTCCCTCGGGCTTAGATTGAAACGGGCGTACAGCCACACCGCATGCGCGATGGTCTTGGGAATGAAACGGGGACGCTTACAGTTGGGGCGTGATTTCATCAATACCACAACGTCCAATTCCAGGTACGAGCAACCGACGGGTGGTTAGCGTGACAACGCCACTAAAATGCATTGCTTTTATGCATTTCTCATATTGCCAAGTCGATGATTAAAAGTAAATATCATTACCATCATGCAACATTATTCAATTCGCTCTCTGGTTCGTAATGCCCTTGGTCAACATAAAGGGTGGCAGCCGATCTGGCGTACGCCACAGCTTCGCGACCAATACGAGGTCATTATTGTCGGAGCTGGGGGGCATGGGCTGGCTGCTGCCTATTACTTGGCCAAAGAGCACGGCATCACCAATGTTGCGGTGCTAGAGGCGGGTTGGCTGGGCGGCGGTAATGTCGCACGCAACACGGTGACGATTCGGTCGAACTACATGCGCGACGAATCAATCCCATTCTATGTGAAGTCGGTAGCACTTTATGACGATCTGACCCGGGATCTGAATTTTAACCTTATGCATTCCAAGCGCACGATGATTGATGTGTTGCAGACCTGGGGCATGGTGCGTGACAGACGGCGGCGGCGGTTGATCATGGATATCTATGGCTCGACCTATGAGGATATCGCCGTTGACGAGCTGCGGCGGAGGGTGCCCGCATTGACCGGCGGCGGCACCGACAGCCGTCTGCCCATTCTGGGGGCAAGCGTACATACCGATGCCGCCGTGAACCGCCATGATGCCGTTGCCTGGGGCTATGCAAGGGCCGCCGATGCGATGGGCGTCGAGATGCATCAAAAGACTCCGGTTACACAGCTTTTGCGCGGCGCTGATGGCGCGATCACCGGGGTTGAGACGCCGCGCGGCCCTGTTCGCGCAAAAACGGTAGCGCTTGCAGTCTCGGGCCATACCACAACGCTGACCGAAACTGCGGGTCTGAGGCTGCCCCTGCGCACGATCAACTTGACGGCCTTCGTCTCGGAACCCGTGAAACCCGTCATCGATGTGATTGTCAATTGCCCGGACCTGGGTGTCTACCTGTCGCAATCCGACAAGGGCGAGCTGGTCATCGGCGGGGCGACTGATCTTGGTCAATCCTTCCGCCGCGACATCAAGCAATCGGTGTTTGAGGAGTCTGTCGTGGCGATGCTGGAACTGTTCCCGGCGTTCCGGCGCTTGAAGTTGATGCGGCAATGGGGCGGGCACCTTGACATGGCACATGACGCCAGCCCGATCATCTCGACAACCGACATTCCCGGCCTGATCGTCTCGGCCGGTTGGTGGGGCGGATACAAGGCGATCCCCGCCGGGGGCGCAGGGCTTGCCCATCTGATCGCAACCGGGCGGCCAGACCCGCTGATCGCCCCTCTTGGCCTTAACCGTTTCCGTCATCTCGACTATGTGGTCGAGACCGGCACCACAACGGCGAGGTGAGTGCATGTTGCTGATTGATTGTCCGTTTTGCGGAAAGCGCAATGAAAGTGAGTTTATCTATGGCGGGCCGGCCATGCCGCAGCGCCCGACCGATCCCGCGGCCGCAAGCGATGCTGATTGGGTTGATTACCTGACCGTGCCGCCCAATCCGATGGGCCCGGTCGAGGAACGCTGGTGGCATCTGCGCGGCTGCGGGTCCTGGCTCACGATCCGCCGCCATACTGTCACCCATGAGATTGAGGAGGTGCGCCATGGTCGCTGAACATGCGCGCCTTCCCGTAGGCGGCCGCATCGACCGGTCGCGGCCGATCGGGTTTCGTTTCAACGGACGGGATTATGTAGGGTTTAAGGGGGATACGCTGGCCTCGGCGCTGCTTGCGAATGGTGTCCGGCTGACCGCCCGCAGTTTCAAATATCACCGCCCCCGCGGGATTATGGGGTCGGGTGTCGAGGAACCCGCGACACTGGTGGAGCTTGAGGGCGATCTGGCCTCTGGCAACCGTCCGGCGACGATGGTGCCGTTAACGGAAGGGCTTGTCGCCCGGAGCGTCAATGCCTGGCCATCGGCGGCTTTCGATATTGGCGCGGTGAACCAGCTGTTCGCGCGATTCATTCCGGCAGGGTTCTATTACAAGACCTTCAAATGGCCGAACTGGCATCTTTATGAGCCTTCAATCCGCCGCGCAGCGGGGTTGGCGGCCGCTCCGACAGCCCCGCCAAAAGGTGCCTATGAGGCGCGCCACGCCCATGTCGACATTCTGATTGCCGGGGCGGGGCCAGCCGGGTTGATGGCCGCCCTTGTCGCCGGACGCGCCGGGGCACGGGTCATGATCGCCGATGAGGGGGACGCGGCAGGCGGATCCCTGCTGAACCGCAATCTGACCATTGACGGTAGACCGGCGATGGCTTGGGTGGCCGATGCTGTGGCCGAGCTTTCGGCAATGGAAAACGTCATCCATCTGCAAAACACAACCGTCTGGGCCTACCGCGAACATAACTTGCTGATGGTGCATGAACGCGCGCCGGCCAATCCATCGTTGAACGGTCGCAACTGGCGGGTCCGCGCGGGTCAGGTCATCACCGCGACGGGCGCTATTGAGCGGATGTTGGTCTTCGAGGGCAATGACCGGCCCGGCGTCATGCTCGCCTCGGCGGTGCAGGCCTATGTAAACCGCTGGGCCGTGCGTCCCGGTCGCAGAGCCGTGGTCTTTACCAACAACGACAGCGCCTATGCGGTCGCCGCTGATCTGGTGCGCGCCGGCACAGATCTGGCCGCCGTGGTCGACAGCCGCGATGCGGTACCCGCGCATGCAAGCGCACTTCTTTCCGGAACACAGATCCTCGCTGGCCATGTTGTTACCAAGGCACATGGGCGGGGCCTTGTCCGCGCCGTCTCGGTTGCTCCCACCCGAGGCGGCGCGGCGCGGCGACTGGATTGCGACCTTCTGGCGATATCCGGCGGCTGGAACCCGACGGTACATCTTTATTCGCAATCGCGCAGCAAGATTGCCTGGGATAAGACGCTTGCTACTTTTGTGCCTGCTGAACCGGCACAGGCGGTTCGCGCCGCTGGTGCGGCAAACGGGGCGATGGCCCTCGCCGAGGCGCTGGCTGAGGGGGCCGAACAGGTTATCGCGGCGTTGAAAGCGCTTGGCATGAAGGCAGCACTACCAGATCTGCCCGAAACCGTAGCGGCGCCCTATACGATTACCCCGCTCTGGACGGTACCCGGCGCCGGTGCAAAAAGCTTTCTCGACATCCAGAATGATGTGACCGTCGCAGATGTCGAGCTGGCCTTGCGCGAAGGCTATTCCAACATCGAACATGTCAAGCGTTACACGACCGGCGGCATGGGGATTGATCAAGGCAAGACCGGCAATGTCAACATCATCGGCGCAGTGGCCGAGCGGCAGGGTAAAACCCCCGATCAGGTCGGCGTCACCACCTTCCGCCCGCCCTATACGCCGGTCGACTTCGGTGCCATCGCCGGGCGACGCACCGGGCCCGAGGTGCTGCCATATCGGCACACGCCGCTAACCGAAGGGCACAAGGCCCAAGGTGCCGTGATGTACGAAGCAGGCGCGCGGTGGCGCAGGCCCGGCTACTATCCGCGCCCCGGCGAAAGCTTTCAAGAAAGTGTGAACCGCGAGGCCCGGACAGTGCGTGAAGGCGTTGGCATCTATGACGGCGCGCCGCTGGGCACGTTTGAATTGAAGGGCCGCGACACGGGGCGTTTTCTCGACTGGATCTACACCAACGTCTTCTCGACCCTGAAGCCGGGCGAGGGCCGCTATGGGCTGATGCTGACAGATGATGGGCTGATCCTTGACGATGGCGTGTCGTTCCGGCTGGCCGAGAACCGGTTCTTGATGTCCACCTCGACCGGCAATGCCGATACGGTCTGGCAGCATATGGAAAAGCTTTTGCAGATTGAACGGCCCGACTGGCAGGTGCAGATCACCAATGTCACAAGCCAATGGGCCAATGCCACGATCTGCGGGCCGAAAGCGCGCGATGTGGTGACGGCGATGGGCACTGATATTGATCTTGCACCGGAGGCCTTTGCGTTCATGGCCTTTCGTGATGGTCATGTCGCGGGCCTGCCGGCGCGGGTCGTGCGCGTGTCTTTCACGGGCGAGCTGTCATTTGAAGTGAATGTCCGCCCGCGCGATCTGCCCGCACTCTGGGATGCCGCGATGAAAGCAGGCGCGCCATTTGGCATCGCCCCGATCGGGTCGGAGGCCAACCATGTTCTGAGGGTCGAAAAAGGATTCTTGTCGCTTGGCCATGAGGTTGACGGGACGACGGACGCCTATGATCTTGGCATGGGCTGGGTCATGTCGAAGAAGAAGCGGGACTATCTTGGCAAGCGCTCTGTCGGGCTGCGGCGGTCCTTGGGCAAGCCGCTCCGCGAACTTGTGGGCATCCGGCCACTGGACCCGAACCGCCAGATCCCCGAAGGGGCGCCCCTGACGCCCGGCGGGCGCAAGGAGACGACGGAAGGTTTTGTCACGGCTTGCGTCTGGTCAGTGGTAGAGAACCGCTGGCTTGGCCTTGCCCTTTTGACCGACGGACAGGCCCGGATCGGTGGGCGCGCCCATGTGCGGTTACCTGATGGCGAGATAGAGGTAGAGATTTGCCCACCGGTTTTCCTGGACCCCAAAGGCGAAAGGCTTAAGTCCTGACATGGGATATGACGTCATCATCACCCGCGAACCACTGCGCGCCGTTTTTGACCTTAAAGGGCCGGAAGAAGCTGTTGTGGCCTGGTGCGGAACCGCATTGCCGGATCTTCCCGACCAGCCAAACAGCCTGACGGCGAAAGGCACCCGGCTTTTGATGTGGATCGGACCCGATCACTGGCTGCTGGCCGATGCTCTTGCACAAGAAGAAAGGCTGTCGGAGGCGCTGCGCCCGGATACCGCACCTGCGGAAGTGTCAATCGTGCTTGTCTCTGATACGCTGACGTTCTTTGTGGTGGGCGGGCCCGATGCCGCCGAGGTGATGGCTATTGCGACCCCGCTTGATCTTCATCCCCTCAGCTTTGCCGAGGATTGTGTCAGCCAGACCGAAGCCTTCGGAACCAAGGCACTGATCCGCCGGTGCGCGGGCGGCTATGAGATCGCCGTGGACCGAAGCTATGGGGATTGGTTCGAAGCCTCCTTGCGGCGCGCCGCATCTTGACCTGAAGATTACGCAAGCTCGGCTGCGATCATCCGTTCTACCAGTTTTCGAAACCGCATGGCACCAGCGTCAAGGCCAAGGTTCAGGTAAGGTGTTGCGGGGGCGTTCATTCCGCGATGCACCGCCTCCAGCACCTCTTTGTCCTCGTTGAAGGCCATGGTCGCGCCTGCAAACATCTTTTCCGACATTTCAGCGTCATCGGGGCGGATATTGCGGTGCTGGAACCAGAAATACAGCGTGTGATCGGCATCAATCGGGGTCATGAAGTTATAGGAGTAATTCACCAGCGCCTCGTCAGGCAGTGCATCATCATCACCGCCGGTGCCGGTAGGCGTGTAGATGGATTTGTTGATAGCGGTGGATGGCAGGCGGCATTCGTAATGCTGTTTGCGGTCGCAATTGCCCGTGAACGGCAAGAACGGCGCGTAATAAGGAGAGGCGGGTTGATCCTTGATCCAGCGCCAGACGACCACGCGATCCGCGCCTTCCGAGATTTCCAGCGGCGCATTGTCGGTGCCGCCACCCGCGAATGAGGTCAGGTGAACCCAGGCAACATGGCTTGGGTCCAGAAGGTTATCGACAACCCACAGATAGTTGCAGGCGATGTCGAGCGCGCCGCGTCTGGTCTTGCCCCAGTTGGGGCTGTCGTGATTCGGGATATCGATCAGCATGCCGGGATCGGCCGCTTCCGCATTGCCGGGCCAGATCCAGACGAAGCCGTATCTTTCGATGACCGGATAGCTGGCCACCCGCGCGCGTTTGGGAACCGCCCCGTCCTGCGTCGGTGCTGCGACGCAGGTGCCGCTGCCGTCAAAGGTCAGCCCGTGGTAGCCGCAAACGACAGTATCGCCTTGGATCTTGCCCTTTGAGAGCGGCAACTTACGGTGCGGGCAGGCGTCTTCCAGCGCCACCGGCATGCCGTCGGCCTTACGATAAAAGACAATATCCTGGGCAAAAAGCCGTAACGGCTTCAGCTCTCGGGTGAAATCCTCGCTTCGCCCTGCCACGTACCAACAATTGCGTGGAAATTCGCCTGAGAACATAAGACCCTCCTATCAAGACTCAGTTGTGACTTGCCCTAGTTGTGTTTATCATAAATAAATTCGTTGCACATTATGCAAGTGAGCCAAATGCCTGAACGTATCGACATGCATGCACATTTTTACGGTGGTGGTCTTGTCGAGATGTTGCATGACCGGCAGACGCGCCCCTATCTGCGGCGCCGCAATGACGGAACCGAGGGAATGGTGGCGATGAATGGCGAATTTCCGTTCAAGCCCGCCTATTTCGATATTGCCACGGGCCTTGCGCAGATGGATGCGCAAGGACTGACTCACCGGCTTTTGACCTTTCCCGGCGCGCTGGGGCTGGATGTCTTGCCTGCGGCCGAGGTCGCCCCGGCGATTGCCGCCTTCAACAGCCATCTGGCCGGGTTGCACACCCGCAGTAGGGGGCGGATCTTCGGCCTTGGCGGACTGCCGCTTGCCGATACCGCCTTGGCCGCATCAGAGCTGCACCGGATCAGGCGCGAACTCAATCTGCCCGGTATCATCTTGCCGTCGAACTATTTCAACTCGGTGGCCGAGGCCAAAGCCCTCGCCCCGATCCTTGAGGTTGCGAATGAAACCGGCTGCCATATCATGCTGCACCCCGGATTGAAGGTGGGCGAAGAGCCGCCGTCGGTGCCCGATGATTTCAGCCAGTACCGCACCTCGGCCGTCGCATTGCAAAGCCAGATCGCGCAAAACGTGCTGACGCTGATCCTTTCAGATATTCAGGAAATCTGGCCGCGGATCAGCTTTCAGATCGTCAATCTTGGCGGCACCCTACCCTTTATCGTTGAGCGGATGGAGGCAATCGCTCGTCACCGTAATCCCGACGCGCCCTTCCCGGCCGCGAAGCTGCGCAACCTCTGGTACGACTGCGCCTCGCTCGGACCACGGGCGCTGGAGGCAGCGGCAAGTCTTTATGGGGCGGATCGCATTTTTCTTGGCTCCGATTATCCGATCTTCGTGGATAATCCCTATGAGCGCGCCGTCGCCCCCGCAGCGCTGGATGACGACGACAAGCAAAGGATTGCCGCCGGAAATGCACGCAGATTGCTGGAAAGATGCTGTGGTGCATAGCGGGCAATAAATTTACTATTGAGAACCCTCTCCGTTTTCTGTCTTATGCTAATGCAGCAGTGTCAACGGATTCAGACAGCATGGCAGCACCCGTCCTGACCCCGATCACCCAGGCCCTGAATGAGGGCGCGCTCACGCGGCGCGAGCTTAAGGCGCTCATGCGGCGGTCCAATACCCCGGCGATCCGGCATCTTGCGCTTTGGCTGGTGGTTCTTGCCACGACAGCGACGCTTGTGCATTTTGCCATCGGTGGCCTCTGGCTTTGGCCGGCCATGGTCTTGCACGGGATCGTGGTGGTGCATCACTTCGCGCTCCAGCACGAATGCTGCCACTACACCGTCTTTGCCAACCGCAGGCTCAATGACATCGCGGGGCAGATCTGCGGTTTCATCATCTTCGTGCCGCATCAGTATTTTCGCTATGAACACTGCGACCACCACACCTATACGCAGCTGAAAGGCAAAGACCCTGAACTGATCGAACTGCCCATCTCGGCATGGAAATATGCAACCTACCTTTCCGGGCTTCCCTATTGGTGGGGCCTGTTGACCGGGCTTTGCCGCCACGGATCCGGCCGGTTGTCAGAGGAAGATCGCGTCTTCGTACCCCGTGAAGCCCATGGCACCATCATTCTGGAAGCCCGGCTTTATCTGGCAGGCTATATCGCCGTTGGCGCGGCAAGTTTTGCTGTCGGATGGGCGGGGGCACTGTGGTATTGGGTGCTGCCATCGCTGCTGGGCCAGCCGGTGATGCGGGCAATCCGCATGACCGAACATGTCGGTCGCCCCCAGATCTCCGACTTCAAAGAGAATACCCGCACCCTTCTGGTTTCGGCGCCGATGAGGTTCCTGAACTGGAACATGAATTATCATGCCGAGCACCACTATGCGTCTTCGGTTCCGTTCCACGCGCTGCCGGATCTGCACCACAAGCTTGATGGCTATGTCTTCGTTGAGCCGCGCGGATACCTCGGAGCGCATATAGATATCTTGCGCCAGATCATCGGACGCAGGCCACGCGCCGACAGCACAAAGCCATAGGCCCGGCGTTGTTGCAGGGACTCTCGCTCGGCTGATATTGGTTGCGTTCTGTTTCATTCAGGATGCTGTAAATGCCGCACAAGTTCAACGCTGATCGGCGTGCCAAAATTCCAAAGCAGAAGCAGCGGGT